>JBLNDC010000481.1:0-6730 GCA_050261255.1 Bacteroidota bacterium | reverse complement strand
AATTACAGACTAATAAACTTTTGGTACAATACATGTAACAGCAATATTTAACCTTTACCAAACACTGGAAAGAGGGTGGCCCAATTGGCTTCAACATCTTCGGTTCAAACACTTTCACAGACCCAAGCGACCGCCAGTAGGATGGAGTTGTTTGAGTCACTCGTCAAAACTTACGAAAAACCGTTGTATCAATTTGCTTACCGTCTCTGTGGCAATCATCACGAAGCCCAAGATCTGCTTCAAGAAGGATTGTACAGGGCTTATAAATCATTCGCCCGATTTGAAGTGGGAACAGCTTTCGATCGTTGGTTATATCAAATTATTCATAATTTATACATCGACCATTACCGTAAAAAAAGAAATCGTCCGCTGGTTTCATCCATCGATGAACCCAACCCGTATCTTGAAAATGAAAAACCGACGGAGATTCCGGATTGGTCTTCAAATCCCGAGGATGAAGCGGTCCGGGGCGAACTAGGAATCCAAATCCAACGAGGTTTAAAAGAGCTGCCTGTCGAATATCGTTCGGCGGTGATTCTCTGTGATGTTCAAGGATTATCTTATGAGGAGATCGCTCAAATTTTACGTGTTTCCATTGGAACAGTCCGCTCCCGGATTCACCGGGGCCGTAAAATTTTACGCCGGATCTTGCTCCCCTATCTTCAAGGAGTGGAGGTAGAATCCCAATGAATTGTAACCATGTTCAGAATTTAATTTCAGCATTCATCGATGATGAGCTTTCCGCCGATGATAAAAGGAACTTACGACGCCACCTTTACTTTTGCCCGGAATGTCACTCGGAATATCAAAACTTGCTGAGATTAAAAGACTGTCTCAACAATCTCAACCAGGAAGACTGTAATTACGATCTTGTGGCTGGTTTCAAGCTTCGGCTCGCTGAAGCGGAACATTCATTTTTTCAGGAAACGAATCGTTTTTTGATGCTGGGCCGACTAGGATTAGTCACCGGCTGTGTCACTCTTTTTTTCTTTTCCACGATCGCGCTTTTTCCGAATGGCCCTTCCCCTAGTCAACTGGCTCAAACTCCACAGCCGACGGAATTTGCGCCCTCTGCCAACTCGATAACAGTTAATCAAGTTGAAACGTCAACCTTGATTGATGATGGGATTGATTCAGTGGACCAAAATTTCTCCCTTGATGAACCGGTTACCGTTTATCAAGCTTCATCGGTTCTGCCATAATCATCCATGAAATAAAAGGTTACCCGCCTTTCGTAACCCTTCTATTGCCGTGATATTTTTCGGACGGACGAAAAATTACGGCATTTTTTTTTCGAAATCAAACTGATGCTTGTTTAATTCTACCTGTCATTATCATAACGAACCTACTTTTTTTTGAGCAAGAACGGGATCTGGCTTCAGATATCGATAGCGACCGGTAATTGTTAACGGTTCACTGATGATTGTGACTAAATCCCAACTTCCTTCATAAAATATTCTGCCAAAACAGATCGGAGGTGTCCCTATTTTGAGTTTCGGAAGTTCAATTATTTATCCTTTTCCGGCGGTCCAATACATCCCGTTGCCGATTACCACTGTTTCTAATGGTGAATTATTAAAACTAAACACAAAAGTAAACGCTCCGCTCTTAATCGCCGAGAGTGATCTCCAGAAATGGCAGACTCAACTCCACCAAGAATTCGGTTTAGAGATCCCAAACGTCTGGCCAAAGGATTCCTTTCCGTTGTTGGGATTAAACTGCCTGGTAGAAGAGGTTAAATATCGCGGTTTTTTTGTGACTATGGTTGGGAAAGCCCTCTCTAACCACTATCATTTCTTTTATATTCCCAAAAAGTATTTTTATAAGAAAAAATTATTTTTTGAACTTTATGACAGCGATTCGGCTAAAAGAATAGCCCGTTATTCCTTATTTAACTAGGATTCAGCTTTATCCTAACGGATTACACCTTGGTATGCTTGGAATGTTTTTAAGGCGGCTTTTTCCCAAGTAAAATTATTGAGTACGAGTTCCTTGAGGCGGTGATCTTTCGGCCCACTCCAAGCATCCCGGATTGCTTGGCAGATACTATCGAGCTTCCCCGGAGAACAATAATATGCTAGGTCGCCAAAGTATTCCCTTGGGCTGCCCCGGTCGGTAGTGACGATTTGGCATCCAGCCAGAGCAGCTTCTAAGGAAACCAAACCGGGAGTATCATACCAGCTTACCAAGGCGTGAACTCTAGCGGCGGCATAAGCGGAGCCCAATTCCAGCGGGGTTAAAGAATCGATAAAGATCACTTTATGTCCTGCCGCTTCACGCCGGCACTCGCGGTAGTAAAATCCGTCGTTAATAGGGCCGATTAATACCAGCGGCAGTTTGAGTTCACGAGCGGCCCGGATTAACATCAATTGGTTTTTACGCCGGCAGATCCGACCTACCGATAGTAAAAAGTTTTGAAGACGATATTTTTGAAGGAAATGATCCGGTTTAGCGAGGGCAAACAATGGATCAGCCGCGTTGGGGATGATTAGCGCCGGGGGAAGCTCTCCAAAATTTTGGTTGAGGATTTCCAGCTCCATCATTGAATTAGGTAAAATCAACGCCGCCTCTTTTAAGACTTGCCGGCGCAAGGGCATCGTCCTTTCCCACCATTCTCCGAAAGTCCGGTTTTGACCGCTAACGGTTAAAAATTCGGTTGGGTCCCAATAAATAGTGGACAAAACATACTTTTTACGGTGGCGCTTAACGTTTTGAAACTGTCGAAAGGTCTCTTCCACCGGCATAATATTGAAGAGATGGATTAAATCATAAGGCCCTAAATCAAGCTCAATTTCGGAACTAATCTGAATTTGAAGATTGAGCTTTTCTAAATACTCTTTGGTTTTTGTAAGTTGGATACTATCTCCAGCAACCGAATTTAAAAAATTACTCCGGTTTTGCAATAACACCTTCACTTAAACACCTTCATTCGAACTTTGATTTATTTCAATATCTACCTCATAACGGACTGCTCCTTTTCTCCAAGGCCAAGGGTTCAAAGGGAAATAACTAAAACGGCGTAATCTTGGTACCAAAACCGATTCTTGGTCCACGAGCCTCGGCCGGTTTATAAAGGTCCAAAAAGGGAATTCCAGTTTTTCCCTTCTTAAAAAACCCTCGCCATCCCAATACTCGATCTCACCGCCAATTCTCCCTTCAATCAAGATCGCATTCAAAGCGTTTCGCCAACTAAATTCGGTAATCAAGGACCGACTGGATGCAATCTCCCTCGGGTTGCCGAACTCCAGCTGGAGCTCGCCTTGGATGGAGAATTCTTCGCAAGTGGCTTCAAGCTTTGGTTGGGAAATTAGAAGGGTTCGGTTGGTTTTCTCCTTGGAAACGGCTACCAAGACCCGGCGCTTAACAAAAGCGGCAGCGGAAAAATGCCATAAATATTTATAGAAAAGCCGGCCTCCTTCATTTTTAAAGGAATCATACTCCAGCCTTGGGCTGAGATCGATTTGAAAGGCTTGTTCGTCATTAACTGCTTCCCAATAATAATTTTTATGAAAATTGAGGCGAAAAGTCTCTTCGCGAAATTGGTGAAAACGATCGAGATAAACAACTGTAACTTCAGACAAGCCGTAAAGAGTGAGCCATCCCTTTTTTAAGGAAGGATTGATTTGGGATAATTGATGGCGAACCTCAATTATTTTCCAGAGCGGATGGGAGAGGTTAAACATAGTTTCATTCAGCAATACGAAACTATTTTCAGCAGCGGGCGCCAAGCCGATGATTTCAGTTCCGTCATCGGCGTGAGTCAGTGAAATAACTTTAGATTGATATACTTTTACACCTACTTTAAGTATTGCTTCAATTAAAAAAAACGCTTGTTCATAGTTTATTTTTAAGAAATCGAAATCCGGTTCAAAATTTAAGGTTAGATTGGATGAGTCTCCGTAATCTTTGAAGAAATTCTCTTTTAATTCGTTAATTTCGAAATCGAAGGTTTGAAATTTTTCGATTCCGGATGCATCCGCCAAATACAACTCGAAAGAAAGCGTGGCGCTGATTGATAATCCTGAACCAACCCGCTTCCAATTGAACCTTTTTATTTCAGTCTCTACTTCAAATGGCCCGGTTTGGTTCATTCCTTCCACTTTAAAAACTTGCGGGAACTGGAAAAATTCTTCCTTTAAAAGGATATCGGCTTTAACTTTAGAATCAGAATCGGCAGCGCCCTCCTCTTCGCCTATAACCGGCAATTCCTTGCGGATCACTAATTCCCAATCATAACTCAATTTCAGCTCCATTTTCCAGTCTTGTCCGCAGGTTGGCGGAAACCAATCAACTCCAGTAACCGTTCCGTTTACAACTAATTGGCCTTCCGGGGCCTTTTGGTCCGGGTTAATCAAAAAACTGACGGAGTTGTCTATTTCCTGCTCTTTCAGAATATTATGAGAGTTACGGTAGATAACGACACCGGATACCCTTCCGGTGGCTACCGGCGGTTTGGCACGTTCAAAGGCGATTGCGCCATTAAATTTTTTAGGGTGGGAACCCCTTTTTAACTTTAATGGTAGGCTACAAACAGTCTCCCCCTTTCCTTTGGCAGCCACAACATCGGTTAAGATTGAAAACAGGCGTGATTCTTGGTTAATTGCCTCAAATTCATTGATGATCAAGATGAAACCTTGTTCCAACAATGCTTGATTTTCACCCAGACGCCTTGGTTGAAAAATATAATAATCGGTTTTGAGCTCAGGCGTAAAAAAAGGCAACGGCTCCGGGTACTCAACCCCCATCATCACTTCAAATTGGACTTTATCTTCGATTTTTCGAAATTTCCCGTCGGAATCCACATACTTGATTTGCCGTCTAAAGGAGCCTTTAGCCACCAAAGAACCACCCTGATTCAGAAATTGAATTTCCTTCAGATGGCTGTCAATCTGGTGAATCCGCTTATTGACCAATTCCGGCCAAACGGTTTCCACTTTAAATTTACTGGTTAAAGTTTTAACCATCTATTGGCTCCTAAATAATCTCCCTCAGTGAGGAAAATATGTCGCAATAATCCGGGCCTGTTCAAAAAGTATTGCAACATATATAGGATGAAGTAAATTTCTTATCCAAGATTTGCATTCTTAAAGCCGAATGCAAATATCATCAAATCAGAATTTAGTTCAACTTATATATATGCAAGCTTACTAAAAAAAAAGAAACAGTTTGTTCATGGTTACAACCTGTTTTCCTTGGGATCACCGACGGAAGATTGCCTGAATCTATTTAGAAGTAATAAGGACCGTATGGAGCGACAATCACTACCGATAGTTGTTGAGTTTCAGTAACTTTAATAAAGAATTCGATCACCACTTTTTGGCGTAAGGTGGTACTGTCCTCAAGTTCAAAGAGGATAGTCTCAATGCGGGAGTCAACCCGTACATTCATGCCCGGAGTAGCGCCCGGGATATCGACGAAGGTACTAAACGGAATATCCTCGGCCTGATGATGTTCGAGATTGTCGTTGGCAATGAAAAAGATTTGTTTATGAAGTATTCCTTGAATAATGACTTTGTCTTCAATCACTTCAGTGGTTAAGTCACGAATACTGGCGATAATCTCCCTGATTTTAATCGTCGGAAGCGGCAACTTAAATACGTTTTCAACCAGAATTTGCTTGGTATTTTCGCCGGTGACAGTTTCCAATTTGAGCAAAGCGCCCGGCCCTAGTTGAATGTTCACCTGGATGCTTTCGGTTACTTTGGCGAAGAATTCGACGACCACTTTTTGGAGTAAAGTACAAGAGTCTCTCAGATCAAAGTGGACAAATTCGACAGTCGGATTAACGACCACATCCATCCCGGGTGAAGCCCCAGGAATATCGACAAACGTTGAAAATTCGATGTCTTCTCCCTGATGGTATTCGATATTGTTGGCGCCAACGAAAAAGATTTGTTTATGAATAACGCCTTGGATAATTACTTTGTCTTCAATTACGTGAGTGGTAATATCCCTGACCACTACAGTAATATCATCAATTTTGATTGCCGGCGTGTTCAAGGTGATAAAATTCTCGAACAACTCTTGCTTGGTATTTTCACCCACTACTTGATCGACCCTTACCAATGGCCCGTCACCGGTTACCAAGTTCAATTGTCTAGTCTCGGTGACCTTTACAAAGAATTCGATCACCACTTTTTGATGAACGATGGTCGGTGTTAGTAAATTGAAGATTACCGTCTCTATTACCGGGCTTACTTGTACGTTCATTCCGGGCTCCGCTCCCGGAACGTCTACAAAGGTGCTGAATGAAATATCCTCTGCTTGATGATGGACGATATTGTCCTCTCCCACAAAAAAGATTTGTTTGTGGAGTACCCCTTGGATGACCACTTTATCAGCAATCACATCAGTGGTTAAATCGCGAATGGTAGCATTGATGTTCCGGATTTTAATCGCGGCAATCGCCAAAGTGACGTTTCTCTCTACCAATAATTGTTTAGTATTCTCTCCGATAACCACTTCTGCGCGAATCAAAGGGTCCATACATTTCCCTCCTCAAAATATTTTTAGATTGTTGGGCTGACTACAATATCCCGGCAACACCTCGCTTTTTTCGGATCCCGATTGACCACCTGACTGCTTAAGGTCCGCTGACATTTGGTTTGGTTTCGTTGGTGATGAACTAGCCTCTTCTTTTTTGTTGGTGTCCAGGTCGTCAACGGTAGATTTCGGATGATTTTGGCCGTCATTGCCGTGGTATTTCAAAAACCAAACCATCAGGGTGAGT
>JBLNDC010000480.1:0-4645 GCA_050261255.1 Bacteroidota bacterium | reverse complement strand
GCGTCTTTTTGTCCCCATTCACTAAGAACATCCCGGAAATCCCGGAAGAAAAACATTTCCGGAGCTACAAAAAGGACGGAATTAAGATGATAATGATTGTTCAGTAAAAAATAAATAAACCAGCTCCTGGCAATCTGAGAATAATCGTAACCTTCCATTATATTCCGGCACATATTTTTTAAGGAAAAAAGGGTGACATTCGCTAAATTCATCTCTATAAGCGAATCGTAACTTGGATTATCAATACAACAGACCCAAAAATGAGAATGGGGTATATGTTCGTGCAAAGAATTAAGCATCGTTACTCCCTGCAGCAAACGGTTATTGTCTACGATGGTGCAAATGTTCAGTCCATCACTATTTTCCGTAGTATTGAACTGAAGGTTAAAATAGTTGCCGAAATAAAGATATTTTTTTATTTCTTTACCGGAATATTGCTCATAAACCCGGTCATAGAAGCCGTTATCACTCGACTTAATCTGCGACATCACTGCCAGGCAGGCGTCGATGTATGGCATATATAGCCACCGGAGCGCCTCATCACTTAGTTTGTTGTTGTAATAACATAAATCAAATTCGTTCCCGTCGTAATATTTAAATCCGTAATAATGAAAAAAGATGATCGGGTCGTCATTGATGTATAATATGTCATCCTTTTTGGTAATCGGATACCCATCAGTAATATAGGGCGTTAGATTGACACCTAAATTTTGAATAACCCCAACATTTTGAAACCTGGCCAGCCAGTCATTGACATAGACCTGGTCACTCCATAAACCGGGTTCCCGTCTGTCATAACACCATTCGATCAACTTTTGCCGGAACCACTCCAGACAACATAAGGCGTTACTGTCCCTTTTAAATCCCATAAAACCCGTATTATAGAATCCATTGATCGGGCCCATTTCCATATCGAGCTTCCGCCAACGTTCCGGGGTCAACATAATGGAATAATTACCCCATTCGGTAAATATCGGTCCGGGATCTGCATAAAAATACGTATCCCCATCAAGCCACGCCAAATGATCTACCTCCGGAAACCGATCAAACAGATACAAACATGCGGAAGCTTTGGCGGTCCAGATATATTCCTTATCATTCCGATAATCTTTTACCTTCCGTATGTCCGGATCATATTGTTCAACCTCTGCCAGGCAAATTAGAGTCGCATTTTTCAGATTCATCTTTTCAAATAGGCTTTTTACTTCTTCATGGAGGAAAATCATAAAAAAATGAAAATCCGGATCAAATTTTTCCAATGACTGATATAAAAGCAGACCTTTAAATGAATAATCGTTACTGAGAATTGAATAATAGAAATGTTTCATATTTATATACCCCTTTTTAAGAAACATTTTTATTCATATTGATTTAAGGCCACTATTACTCCGGCAGTTAATGACTGAATCAAAGATTCCGTATTTAACTGAGAAAACCCTTGGTTTTCAGGCATTTGAAATAGATACATTTGACCACGGGAGTAATAATTCCCGAATTCATATCTTGGTTTATTTTATTAGGGTAAAAATGAATCCGTAACATGACAAAAGTAATTAAGTATTGGTGATTAATAAACTTATTGGTGGTATTTTACTCTATTATCATGTATCTATGGATGCCATACTCCTTGTAACTTTAGCAACTTTGCGTAATTAATAAAATTTCCCATTAATTAACACTAAAACAAAAAGCTCATCAAAAATTCCTGTTGAGCTTTGAAAAATAATGAAAAATGAAACGTTCCCCTGCGGGACCCAAGTCAGGATTATAACTAAAATCAAAACCATGGTTGTTCTCTCATCACGGGAAAAATCGCATAATTTAACCACAAGTTAATATGTTATTCCGGAGGTGTTTGATAATGAATGGGGACTATATATCAAGTGACCGGTTACCAATCCAGGCTGGTGATGTTGCCCTTGAAGCCGTTTAAATTTACACCCGCGGGGCAACCTCCGCTGCAGTTCGTCCTGGCCGGGCACCCCGAGTTACCGGGTAGTCCAATCGTCAATTTCCCAACCCATTCCGCAACCATGAAATTTGAGGCCAATCTTAGTGGAGTCATTCCCTGGGCAAACTCAGGGGCTCTTTGGCGGATTAGTCGTTGTTAGGGGATGTTATGAAGAGTAAAAGTTTAAAAATATGGATTCCGCCATTGATTATTATTTTACTGATTATTGTTCCCTTTATATTATTCGGCCATCAAATCGAGGCTTGGACTCAAAATTTTATTAAAAACTCATCCCAAGGTCAGCTAATCGTGGGATTGGTTTTGGGTCTACTTTTGGCCTCTGATATTTTGGTTCCGGTTCCATCGAGTCTGGTCAGTACCGCCTCCGGTTATCTATTGGGTTTCTATGGCGGAACTCTATCCTCATTCATCGGAATGACTTTGAGTTGCTTCATCGGATATTGGCTGGGGGTTTACTTCGGACGCAATCTAATTGGCCGTTTGATCGATATGAATGACTGGGAACGATTCGACAGATTTTATGCCCGGTATGGCGATTGGATTTTAATCACTTCACGGGCAGTTCCCGTAATGGCGGAGACTTCCATCTTCTTCGCCGGGATCAACCGGATGCCGCTTTGGTATTTTTCGATTCTCACGATCTTGGCAAACTTGGGAATATCGGTAGTTTATGCGATCATCGGCGCGTTTTCTTTCAAAACCAACTCCTTTTTACTCGCATTTTTTGGGGCCATCATTTTGCCTGGAATCATGATGCTTCCGCTCAAAAGAAAAACAAAGTCCAAGGAAGATTATGATAGAAAAGACCCGGATTGACTCCGGATATATTTTTATCTTCCCGTTTCGGATTCGAACATCGTTATTTTCACAGAAAATGATTGGCCTCCTGAATCGCATGATCGCCCAATAACGGATGGGCAACTGACCTTCTATGATTTTTTGAAATTCATCCGGTAAGATTACAGGGGTTGCATTATAAGGGTTGTAAAACTATTTTCTCTTTGGCTTACCTTCATTGTGATACCGGAGCATGCACTAACTTCTAGCTATGATTACTTTATTTGGGGGTTGACTATTAAAAAATAAATGCTAAACTTAATCTAGTATTTTAAGTGAATAGTTTGATTTTTACCGGTTGGGCGAAATTTATTTTCGCTTTCAAGAGAAAACCGGCTTCCGGGGTGGGAAGCTCTTATTTAGAGCTTTCCACTTTTTTTATTTTCTCTCTGATCTCGGACTCATTCTCCCTCGCGCAAGCCAGCTTGTAAGGCTTTCGCGAGGGATGATACGGAAAGGAGATGACTATGACTATGCAGTTAATGTTGGGTACAGTTATTGTGATCTTGGTAATATTCGCCTTCTTCTTTTACGCGGCCTATCGCGCGGATCAGGCAGTTGAAGCCAAGGCGGCAGCTAAAAGAAGAGCAATGGTAAAAACGGGAAGTAAAGCGAAAAAAGGTTGATCAGTGAGGATTCGAAATAAGTTTTTGATGGGGTGATTTTTTAGATGATTTTGGCCCTAATTATTTTTGGAGTTACCTATCTTTTTATTATGCTCGAAAAGATCCCGCGACATCTTGTATCTTTAATTGGAGCTCTGGCTGTGATCATAACCGGATTGCTCACGATGGAAGATGCAATAAAGTTTGTCAGTTGGGAAACAATTGGCTTGCTTTTGGGAATGTTCATTCTGATAAGGATTCTTGAAGATGCCAACTTCTTTAATTTTTTGGCTGTCAAAACCATGGAAAATGTAAACTTTGACGTGAAAAAAATCTTTTTTGTTTTTCCGTTATTCACTGGTTTTTTAGCGGCGTTTATGGATAGCATTACAGTACTTTTATTCTTTACCATACTCACGGTGAATGTATGTAAAATGTTCAATATCAATCCGATTGGATTAATTATTGCCGAAGTTTGCACGGCAAATACCGGAGGTAGCGCAACATTAGTGGGCGATCCACCCAATGTAATTATTGGAAACCTATTGGGCTATGGTTTTAACGATTTTGTCAAAAATACAGCCCCCATCGCCATTATCGCCACAATTGCGATTACGGTTTTCTGCTTTCTAATAAACCTAAAGTCTTTACGAAAAGCCGACAAACTCACGGAACAAGAAAAAAAGGATTTATTGCAAAACAATGCAATCACGGATCAACGACTAGTCAAAATCGGCCTCATCGGATTTCTAAGCGCCATTATTTTATTAATTCTTCATGTGGAACTGAACCGTCTGCTGGGTATCAACATCAACGCCGCAATCGCCACCCTGCTCCCAGCCTTGATTTGTCTGATATTCCTGGGTGTTACTAAGGCTGAACACGTTATAAAAAACATTGATGGAGAAACTTTATTGTTTTTCATCGGATTATTTGTAGTCGTTGGCGGCTTGGAAAAAACCGGGGCCTTAAAACTCTTATCAAACTATATCGTAGATTTATCAGGTGGAAACGGCATCCTGCTGGCTATCCTTTTTATTTGGATTTCCGGTCTGGCCAGCGCTGTGGTGGACAATGTACCCATGGCGGTTACCATGTCTTATATTCTTTTGGATATGATCGCTACCAATCCCGCTCTTGCTCCTTTAAAAGCCAATCTGGCCTGGTCGTTGGCTATGGGACTTGATATTGGGGGTAACGCCACTCCGATCGGAGCTTCGGCAAACGTAAT
>JBLNDC010000479.1:0-3787 GCA_050261255.1 Bacteroidota bacterium | reverse complement strand
GACTCCGTAATATTCCTCGCCACGGATATCAAAGGTTAACGCTCCTTCACGAACCCCCTTCGCTTCTTGCTGTAAAATCCGACGTAGCGCCGTGCGGTCGTCGAACACGGAAAGCCTAGGAATTTGGGAGGCTTGGAAGACGATTAACCCCCGCTGCTCATCATTGATGAGTAACCCCATAGTCACCGACTTCTTGTTCTTCAGTTGCCGGGCAGCGTTGGACTCCAGGCTCTTAATGGTTGAATTAAAGGCGTCAGGGTCGTTTTTGGAAAATTGGTAAATCTCATATTGAGAATTGATAAAGTCATATACATCCTTGAGATCTTTCACTAAAAGCTCTTGCATCATTTTGATCAATTCAGCCCGGTTGAAAGCGAGGTTGATATAATTGGACGCAAAACTAGTCACCAAAATCGAAATGATAAAAATAATGATAATCCGCCTAGTGATCGGAATAATCCGGGTGTTTCCAATTCGATTGTTTCGGTTTAGCGTCGGTGAAGACTTGGCCATTCTCCTAACCAATCCAATCCTTAAAATTAAAAACAAGTTAATGCCGTATTAATAACAACGGATAGTTTCGCCAAAAACTTGAGTCGAAACTGATCAAAATCCTCCTTTTTATCAATCCTTTTGTTACCATTTCTTTACAAAATCCCTTTTTTAATTGCTTTTCTTGCTTAAGGCGCGTATAATCGTAAAGGCAAATAGCAATATTGAATGAGGTATAGGTTTATATCGGATTTCTTACCGTGTTACGATCTATGATCAAGAGTTCGCTTTTACTCCCTCCCCTTGCGATAGCCCCTGCAAAGCTTGACTCTTCCTCTCAAATCTTTATTTCAGCTGTTTGTAATGGATCTACTTTGTTAAATACTGTAGTATAAAATCGTTTTTTAAAACTAATTTCAAAAACGATTTAACGCACTTCAAAACGTAAGTTCAAATTCACCAAAGTAGAAATAATTATCGTAAAGGATTAACATGCAAAATTTAAGATTTTCAGAATTGAACCTATCAAAAGAAGTTCAAAAAGCCATTGCTGAGATGGGTTTTGAGGAGGCTACTCCGATTCAGTCTCAGTCCATTCCCCATCTTTTAAAGGGAAAAGACTTCATTGGCCAAGCCCAAACCGGGACCGGAAAGACTTGCGCTTTTGGAATTCCCGTAGTAGAAATGATCCATCCCGAAACCGCAAGTATTCAAGGACTAGTCCTCTGCCCTACCAGGGAATTAGCGATCCAATCGGCGGAGGAGTTAAAAAATGTAGCTAAATATAAAAAAGGGATCCGCATTTTGCCAATTTACGGCGGACAACCAATAGAACGTCAAATTGCCGCCTTAAGGACCCATCCTCAGATTATCATCGGAACCCCCGGTCGGATCATGGACCACCTGCGGCGGAACACGTTGAGGTTGAACAACCTTAAAATAATGGTCCTCGATGAGGCCGATGAGATGCTAAATATGGGTTTCCGTGAGGATATCGATATCATTTTAAAGGAAGTTCCGGTTCGGAAACAAACCATCCTCTTCTCGGCAACCATGCCGCGGGAGATTATGGATTTGACAGCTAAATATCAAAAAAACCCGATAACCATCAAGGCTGTCCATCAAGAGCTTACCGTGCCCCAGATTGAACAGTTTTACCTTGAGGCCCGGGAATCAACCAAGCTGGATCTGCTTACCCGGATGATTGACGCTTATAATTTCAAATTGTCTTTGGTCTTTTGCAATACCAAACGCCGGGTGGATGAACTCTCTTCCAACCTACAGGCCAGAGGTTACCTGGCCGAGGCGCTTCATGGGGATATTCGCCAATCCCAACGGGATAAAGTGATGGCCAAATTCAGGCAGGGCAAGATCGATATTTTGATCGCCACTGATGTGGCGGCCCGTGGGATTGACGTTGACGATATCGGCGCGGTTTTTAACTATGATCTTCCCAGTGATGAGGAATATTATGTCCACCGTATTGGAAGGACCGGTAGAGCAGGTCGGGCCGGCAAGGCTTTTTCTTTTGTTTCAGGGAGAGAGATTTATAAACTAAAAGATATTCAGCGCTATACTAAATCTACAATTTCCCTTCAAAAACCGCCTTCTTTAATCGATATCGAAGATAAAAAGGTCAAACAGATCCTGGATACGGTGAAAACGACGCTAGCTGAAGGCCAACTATCAAAATATGTCGCTTATATTGAAAAAATGCTCGAAGAACCAAGCCCGGAAACTAATGGTTATCTAACTACCTTGGACATTGCCGCCGCTTTCTTAAAAAGCGCGGTTGAGCAAAGAAACAATCAACGCACCCAAGAGGATGCCGTCTCAAATATTACAAAAGTCCACAATAGAGCTAATAATGACCGAAGCGTAAAATTTGAAAAACCGATTCGCAGAAACAACCCTGATCGAACAAGTTATGTTTCTTAAAACTTACGGTTAATTCTGATAGCCTATTTGGAAAGTATCTAAAAAGAGGCTGGCCTAAAAATTCTTTATGCCAGCCTCCTTTTTATGAAAAACCCATTGATCTTAGAAATTCTTTTGAAAACTCAAAAAGTACATTGCATTAAAAGAATCGTTTTCTAAAGAATATTTAAGCGCGAATTGTTTTTTTTCCGTATTATATTTTGCTTTTAAGGAAATTTGGGCATCGACATTTTCTAAATCAAGCTGGTAATATTCCGCCCCAATTCTGAGATTATCCACAATCTTATACATGCCGCTAAACACATAGAAATTTTCATTATCACTATAGCGACCATATTGAGCATCGATGATAAAAGCCGAGTTAGGGTTGCCTAAGGTACAACCCATATCAAAGGCAGATGTAGGCCCAATTTTAGTATAATTTAAACCTACTACCAGTGCATCAGTTGCCAGGTAGTTAATCCCCATATTAAATATACTATCACTACCTGATCTTGATGGTTGAATTATAGAACTTTTTAAGTATACGTTATTACCATAATGTTTTACTTTAACAGCGAAAAAAGATTCATCACTGTCCTCGGTTTGGGCTGCATATTTAAATAAGAAATAACTATTATCCCCAAAGTTCAAACGGAATCCAGGGTAAATATAAGTAGTGGAATCATCAGCATCATCTGAGTCATTATCTTTAATATTAGTCAATCCAACAAATAAACCGGAATCAAATAAATAACTTCCCGAAAAATAACTCGTATCTCCTGAAATATAACTGATGAAGGTTTGATCATTTAGAAAGTATCTAGCACCAAAGTC
This sequence comes from Bacteroidota bacterium, assembly GCA_050261255.1. GTDB lineage: Bacteria > Bacillota > UBA4882 > UBA8346 > UBA8346 > JAAYHS01. Next base: position 541 of record JBLNDC010000479.1, on the reverse strand, counting down.
TCCTGAATCACCCAGGTTCAAATAAGATACTTTCAAATTTTCTTGTTCTGGTTTGATTGAATACCAGGAATCCATGCGGGGATAACTATTACCTGCTATCTCTAAATAATCGAACGTAGTTGGATCAAAATCGTAATTTCCGGGATATCCTAATAAATTTAGATCAAAGTGATCAATGGCTAAAACATTGCTAGAAACCATAACCAACAACGATAATCCTAAAATAATGAGGGACAATTTCTTCAAATGCATCAACTCCTTTGATTTTATACTATAGTCAAAGTATCGGGGCTTTTTGAATAATACTTTAAAAAATTACCAGGTAAATACATGTTTTGTAATTTTACTCCAAATAAAAGTATAACAAATCACTTCAACGCCATCTTTCATAAAGCGTCGGATTAACCGTCCGTAAATGATTTAAGAAAGTTTTTTTACATTTCAGATCACTTAATTGCCCTAAAAATTTTTTTGGATATGAACCATACTTGCGCATGGCATTCGCTGGGTCGATCGCTTTGATTCGTCCCTCGGGAGTAAC
>JBLNDC010000478.1:0-3306 GCA_050261255.1 Bacteroidota bacterium | reverse complement strand
TCATCAATTTTCTAATTTTATCTACTACTTCAATTTCATTAGTTCCTCCAAAAAAGACTACTTGAAAACCATTATTCTGCAGCATATCGGCCAATTCGGCAAAACCTTCATTAGTCCATTGTTTAATGTCAGCGTCAGTATAGCCCCCCGGATTTAGCCCAATAACTTTGGTTTTACCCAATCCCGCTTCTACCCATAAACGTTCAGCTTCAAATAAGGTATTATCGTCAATCCAAATTTTGGGCGGATATTGTTTATTTACTTGAATACCCAACAATTCTAAAACAGTTAAATTTATTTCTACTCTATGGATTCCCTTGGCTTCTCTGTTGGTTTTGCCTAATAATTCGGACTTAGTATAAAAAATACTATAATATTTTTTAGGAATAAATCCATATTTCTTTTTAGCGCCGCTAAACATAGTGAATATAGCCGTTATATCGGCTGAATGAGTGCTTATGGCAATATCGTAATGCCCGGAGCGAATCTTCTTAATTACCTCAAAATATTTGGAAGGGTATCGTTGCATTTCTTTTCTGCTCGGCGCTGTAAGAACATTATTGATGTTAGGATTGTATAAAAAAAGCTCCCGGTATTGTTGGCGCACTAATATATCGATTTGATCATAAGGGTATGCTTCTCTTAAGGCGGAAATTACGGGTGTAGTCATTATCATGTCGCCTAAAAGATCAAGCGTAAGAATTAAAATTTTCATATTTTTACCTACCTTTTTGGGCTGAATAATCCCAACAAAAAAGCTTTATAGTTGAATATTGGTCGGCCATAAAGAATGCATCCATAACCATTGAGAAGGGTTTTGTCGGACTGCATTTTGAATTAGGCTTATAAACAAAGCGGTATTATCGACTAAGTCTTTTTTATAATCCCCGGAATTTTTTATCTGAATTTCTTCAGAAATTACCAGTACGTGATGATTGCATGATTTCTTTGTAATATAAGCAAATATCACTGGCGTGTCTGTTCGTAAAGAAAACTCAGCCGCGCCCGGTGGGATTGAAGCTTTTCTGCCAAAAAAATCAACCTTTATCCCTCCGCCGCCCTCATCCTGATCAATCAAAAAAGGTACTATCTCATTTCTCTTGAAAGCAGCCACCACCGGTCTTAGAAATCCTTGGCTCGATATGGTTTTCATCCCTATCGAATGGCGTTTCTCCTGAATTATTTTATCAAAAAGTGAGTTAGCTTGAGGTTTAACAATCGGGCTTAATTTATACCCGGCAATAGACAGGGCCATCCCCAGGAGTTCCCAATTACCGATATGCCCCATCACCATTATTACGCCTTTCTTCTTGGCCAGTACTCTCCGTAAGTTGTCTTCACCCTCGATGGTAACGTATTTTCTTAATTGTTCAGGTGTCCGGGTGTAATAATATAAAAATTCGCTGCCGATATCTCCAAGGTGTTTCCAAGCTTCTCTGGCCAACTTATAATCATTGGTACCCTTATCTAAAAATCCCTTTTCCCTGGCGTTCCGTATATTTTCGATCGTCAGCAAGCGCCGGGGCTTTAAAATGTGAAAAGCCAGCAAACAGATTTCCTTCAAAATCCATCTGCTCCAGGAAAAAGGGATAATCTTCACCAAAAAGAAAAGAATTTTAACTAAACCATATTGAAGCCAATCACTGATTTTAAATTTTGATTTAGACAAAATAACCCTTCTCTATATTGTTTTTTCTTCTTAAATCCACCAATTTTATTCGGATAGCAACACCGCCGCCATAGCCCCTATCCCCTCGCCCCGGCCGGTAAAACCTAAACCTTCGGTAGTGGTAGCCTTAATATTTATTTGAACCGGTTCGGCCCCAATCACCAGCCCGAGGTTTCCCCGGATCAAAGGAATATAGCCAGCCAATTTAGGTTTTTCAGCGATAATAGTGGCATCGATATTTACAACCCGATAGCCGGCCTCATTGACTTTCTGTAATACATTCTTTAATAAAATTGTACTGTGGGCGTCTTTATAGGCGGGGTCGGTGTCGGGAAAATGAATGCCGATATCGCCGGCGCCGACCGCCCCCAACATGGCATCCATGATGGCGTGAGTTAAAACATCAGCGTCGGAATGGCCTAAAAGTCCCAGTTCGTACGGTATTTCCACTCCGCCTAAGACCAAACGCCTCCCGGGGACTAGGCGGTGGACGTCAAACCCCTGCCCTATTCGCACCGATTCTCCTCCTCATAATAATCTCCGCTAAGAGTAAATCTTCCGGAGTGGTGATTTTAAAGTTTTCATAAGAACCTTGAACCAGTTTTACACGGCGCCCGCAATGCTCAGCAATTGAACACTCATCGGTAAAGGTGTGCTTTAAATTTAAAATCTGCCGATAGCAGTCGAATATTAAATCATAATCAAAGACCTGGGGAGTTTGAATCGCCCATAAAACATCGCGTTCAAGAGTGGATTCCACAAACCCGCTGGAATCGATCCGCTTAATCGTGTCTTTGACCGGAACACCCACCCCTACAGCATTATAGATCAAACATTCGGCAATGGCAATGTTTAATAGCCGATCGGTAATAAGTGGCCTGGCCGCATCATGGATGGCAACTATTCGCCGCTCACTAAACCAACCCGGCCAATTTTGTAAATAAACCAGACCGTTGCCTACGGATTCTTGGCGTTCTCTCCCGCCGGGCACTACCGAGAATTTAGCAAGGTATTGCTCCCATTCTTCATTAAGATATGCTTTGATTTCAGCGATTTCGGAATCATTTACAACCAAAACAATATGATCAACCGAACCGGATTGGCAGAATACTCTTAAGACATGAGTTAAGATCTTTTCTCCGAATAGCGGCAGCCAGATTTTATTGATTCCGGCATTCATTCTCTGACCGGCGCCCGCAGCGGGAATTATAGCTACAACCTGATAATCTTTCATTAAATCACCATCAATTTATCTCTGCTGAAAACGGGATGAAAACTGCTCTCAAAGTCTCCGTGATTTCGGGGCTAAATAGTTATTTCCAGCTTCAATGGTCACAATCCTGCCGGAAAAAATAAAAAAACGCCGTTTCCGGCACTAAATTATAACCCATTTAAATTCAGGAAGTAATTTTGGAAACCAAGTATTCTTTGGGCTTAGCAAAGATCATCCTCCCGGCGGAGGTCTGCAGGACACTGGTGACTAAAATTTCCAGATCAACTCCGATAAAACTCTTCCCCCCCTCGACCACGATCATGGTTCCATCCTCTAAATAGCCTATTCCCTGCCCATATTCTTTGCCGTCACGCAGTATCCGGACGATCATCTCTTCGCCAGGCAGCACTACCGGTTTTATAGC
>JBLNDC010000477.1:0-7640 GCA_050261255.1 Bacteroidota bacterium | reverse complement strand
TCTTTTTTTCCGCATGAAGCAACAAGAATTATTATAAATAACAACACAAATCCAAAGAAAATCTTTTTCATCTTTGTAACCATTCCTTTCCTAAGTTAGAAAACTTACAGCAAGAGTAGATTTAGGTTTTTTTCTTTTGTGGCGGCACGATACCGACATCGGCCTTAGTTGGACTAGTATTTCGCATAACGTTGGGCACTCACGACGTTGTTGAGGCTTAGTGACACTTTGACTTAGCCGAAGCGATGTGGGCGCGCTAACTTCGTGACATTATTTCATTGATTAACTTCATGACATGAAAACATCTTCGATTTTACTTTCTTTGACTTTCCGCGCCCCGCCAGCGTGAGTGCCATGTTATATGAAGTAGGCCGGACCCTAATATGAAGGACGACAGGATGTCGGCTACTTTCCAAGAATTACTTAAAAGGTACTTTGTATTTTATTAATATTCCCTTTGTACTTCTGAAAATTTCTGGAAATTCATCGCTAATATCCTCTTTGTCATTTTTTATTTTTTCGGTATGCAAATCATATACAGTAATATTATGGTCAATTACTTCACCTTTTCGGTTTAAATATACTTTAGTTATTGTTTTAGTATCATACCCTGCCAATATTCTAGAATCTTCTACAATACAGGCGACAGTGCCATCATTACGGAAATAATAATCTAAATATTGAGCAGTATCACCACCAGGATCTGTTTCAAAATAGGATATGACACGTAATATGTCATTATTAAAAATCAAATCAATTTCGCTATTCCAATATCTATCTTTATTTTTATCAAATATTTGCCACTCCCCAAAATCATATGTTTCATAATCTCTTACATATACGATTTTTTTACTGTTTGAACTGTTTTTAATGTGAATGCATTCATTATAAACCTTCAAGCTTTCATTTATATCCGAACTTTCTCCCTTTGCCATACTTACAAGGAAAAAAGCTATAATAATTATACTTAAGAACAAAGCTATAAATGGTTTTCTCAAAGTCATTCCCTCCCCTTTAGTCTTTTGCGGCCTAGGACGGGCCGCTCGATCCGACCTATTTCATATAACTATAAATATCCGCCCATTTATTCGTAATAATAGTCCCTATCCCCAATATTCTAATCCTTTTTTCGCAAAAACCCCCTCATTCTCCCTCCGGTTCAACGATAACATTTTACCATACAAACCATGAATTAACAATTTTCGCAACAAAGGTTGAATAATGTAAATCTCCAACTAAAAAAATATTCCGTCAAATAAATGATTCATTCCGGGAAAATATCCATTCCATCGGGAATATAAAATATTCATTCAAGAAAATAAAATATTCCATCAAGAAAATTAGATATTCATGTCTGTTCTAACCCTCAATCTTGCTTTCTCCCGGCATCGGGAGAAACGAAGGCTCTGTCAAAATCGCCCAAAAACCCAAGGCCAAAAGCTTCGAAGCGACACAGTTCGTTTCTCCGCTGGAGGAGAAAGTTAGAATGAGGAGTGGACCCTAATTGGCCCTATAATTGACGCTGTTTTATTGGGTAAAACCATTATCTGAGCCGGGATTAGGCGAGTTACACGGAGTTTAAACTGCCTTTTTGGTGTTGAAGTGCTGCGACATGGAGTATGTGACCGCTTGCTTGAGGTTAAAAACTGCTTGCTTGGAGTTGGGAACCCTTGCTTGGAGTTCCAAACCGCATTCTTGGAGTTCAGAACCGCTCGCTTGGAGTCGGGAACCGCTAGCGTGAAGACGTTCAAACTCAGCCGGGGTTAAAGGCTACTGGGAAATGGCAGTTCCCTCTCTACTGAATCAGCGGCAATTTCAGGCTTCGGGTAGAGAGGATAGGTGAGTCGAGGGTTGAGCAATTTATGCGAGCCTGTTTTATCTCCCCCGGAAGCGCAAAGGCGCAAAGGAAAATCGAAATAGGCTATCCTAAATGACCAACACCTCAGCGCCTCCGCGTCTCTGCGGGAGATATAATAGGCTTACTTAACTTCTATTTTCATCCTTTCATGTGCTCCGGCACGTCCGCCGGGCGACTTATTGAACACTGTTCACTGGTTACTGTCCACTGATTACTGTTCACTGATCTCTGTTCACTATCTATACCTTACCGTATAATTGATAACCTTCTCCCCATCCGCCGGAATATTCACCGTAAACTCCGCCTTCCCGGCCTCGGTCTTAACGAAATCATGATCTTTCTTAATGATCTGCCATTCGTTCCAGCGGTCCAGATACTCGACGGCGGTGACCATTACCGGCTCTTTCTTATGATTACGCAGAGTGATTCGGTAACTCTCCTCTCGGGTATTCTTGCTTGGTTCTCGAACCTCGGTCCTAATTCTTTCTCCCTTGATATCAAAGGCATTCCCCATATAAATCCGGACTTTTTCATCTTTAGGCGTATGATCGATCCGGTCTTCGCCGATGAATTGGAGTGAACCTTCACTATCTGCTTTCTGGACTCTGATCCTACCCATTGGTAACGGCATTCCTAAATTGTTTTCCTCACTGTTTTTAAACTCCAACATCACTTTCACCTTATTGGGGTTAATAGCCCCTTCGTAGATAAACAACTTTTGAGCCGGAATCGAGGCGCTGGTCAATAACTCCACCTGTTTGACCTGGTTGTTTTTGATGGTTGTGGTCCGCTCTAAAGTATAAAGATGATACTCGAAGAAGGATTCTTCCACAAATTCGAAATCAGCCGCTTCCGGCTTGGCAGCCCGCATTAATAATGCCTTATCAACTACCGGCCTCATTTCTTCAGGAACACGGTTAACATCCCCCGCCACCAGCTTCAACTTGGCTTGTTTGTAATCAGAGCCGCTTTTATTATCCAGCGTTACCCACCCGATCAATTCAAGACGCTCATCAGTCTGATTGACCGTCGCCACATAATCCGCATTCCAGGAAATACCTTGCGTCAAATAAGTGACTTCAACCTGTTGTTTCCTGGCTTGATTCGGATTGGAGAGTAACCAAACCAAAGTTGGCCGGGTCACTAAAACGTTGGGCATCTCCGGGAAGAATACCGCTTGAATCTGTTCTGCCTTGATAACTTTGACCTCGCCCCCTTCCGGTTACGAGGCGATTATCAGACTAGCGCCGGTGCCATTCAAGTACCCCTCGTAGTTATCGCCCTTGACCGTCACTAACCTGATTTTTTGGCCGAGATACCTTTCGAGTAGTTTGACATCACTAATAATGTCGTATTCAAAGTTTTGTTCCAACACTTTTACTTTTGGGTCGGTCAGAGAACGAAACCAAACCGATGTAGGATCGATCAAAGCCGCTACGTCGGTAAACCTAAGTTCACTGACACCGGCCTGAAGTTCCAACATCCGGCGCTCTTTAACTAGGGCTAAATCTTGATTATAAACCGTTAGCTCAACGCCTTCCCCAGGCTGATACTTATTTGACGCAAAAATACCGCTGCTAGTAACTGCTACCATGATTAACAAGACTGTCAGAAGCGACCAAAACGTGATTCTATTTGAAAAAGAGTTTAGTTTCATCCAGTTTCACCTCGTATTATTTATTGTTCCTAATAAAAGGATCGACGAAATTCAGGACTTTTAGTTCCCAAATAGTTATCCCAAATACTCTCTTGGATAAACATAATTTTTAGGCTAACTTCTTAAAAGCTTGAATGAATTTCTCAATTACCGCTTCCTCAGACCGCCCCTCATTAATCTCCGTTTGCAGGCAATGAACCAATTGATTGCTAAGGGCGGTGATCGCTACCTGGGTCACCGCTTCCTTTACCGCAACCAGCTGAATGACCAGATCTTGACAGGAACGTTCTTCTTCCACCATCTTTTGGATACCCCGCAGTTGTCCTTCAGCCCTTTTTAACCTGGCCAAAATATCTTCCTTGGCGGCGCTATTAAAACAAGTCTTTTCAGTTATACTAGCCATCGGCTGCCCTCCTACTTCATCGAATCATTTGCTAACTTTATTCGCGACGGTCAAGGTTTCACCTTCTTTTGGTTAATACTGATTACTGTTCACTGATAACCGATCACTGTCTCCACCCCCGCCGCTTCGGCATAGAGTGGATCTAGCGCCACTAAATCATCACGCCCAATATCCTTGAAACTGTTTTTCCCCAATGAACGGGCAAGAGCCTCCATCTCCGCGACACAACTTTGGAAGTAGTAGTTTAAATTGATCGCTCCCTGGTCCGGATCATACTGATCCGCCTCTTTGCCATCGCGATATAATATTCCGGTAGGAGGTTCCCAAGGAGTGCTTTTTAAAAGCTGAACATTGGACATGGTTAACGCGGCAATAGTACCTACGATTACCGCGTCAGCGCCCAAGGCCAAACATTTCAGGAAATCTCCCGGGGTAAACAAGCCGCCGCCGATGATCAAAGATACTTTCCCTTTCAGGTTATGTTTCTCGAAAAACCGCGCCGCCCGGCATAAGGAAGGAAAAGTGGCCAATCCCACATCATCCAGTAATAACGGCGGGCCGGCGTGGGTCCCGCCTTCTTTTCCGTCCAGCACGATGATATCCACACCGCCTGCGATCATCAATTCCAATTCTTCCTCCAAATAGTGGGTACCTCCGAATTTCACCCCAATTGGAACCCCGCCGGTTATCTCCTTAAGGCGGCCAATCAGCGATTTCCAATCTTCCAAACTTTCAACCTCAGGTAACCTAGAATCCGCCAACAGGTCAAGTCCAGGAATTGTTTCCAATCTCCGGGCGGAACCCGATGTGACCTTGAAACCTTTTATCCGTTTTGGGGCCGAACCCCAGGCGCCTTGCCCCAGGGCGATTTCAATCATATCCGCCTGCCTTAAAACCGGCTCCGTTTTTGACCAAAAACCTCTAGTATATTGTAAAATATACTTTTCAGCTTCAGCCCTTACTTCCTTGACAAAGGGACCGCTGCCACAGTTGGTGGCGGTGCCGGAGAGAACCGAAGCCTTAGCCAAGGCCAACTTAGTTTTGAGGCTGACCGCGCTGATCGACCAGCCACCGACCATCATCGGAATTTTCAAAACTAGCGGTTTTTGGGCTTGAGGGCCTAAAACCACTTGAGTATCGATTGGAACATTAGAACCCAACGGTAACCGTGATAAGTAAACCGGTTTAAACTGAATCCGATCCAACCAAAAGAAATGAATCGGAGTTCCAAAGGGCCTTTCCAACGGTTTACCTGTTGAACCCCGTAACATCGCTTCAAAGTATTTTTGCCAGGAAATCTTTTTCAAGAGAATAATAACTTCAACGAAACTCCCCTGTTTAAACCATTGGCCACAGTTTTTTTGGGCGTTTTTATTAAAAAAAGTCGCCAATAACCCGACGGCTAAGGATAGCCCTAAAATTGTGCCCCCGACTAATACCGGAATCTTAATCAACATTTACTTTAATTCCGTTTTTCCAGGAGGAAACAAGTTCAATTCAACTCCGGTCAGTTCCGCCACCTCCGGTGATGCAGCCGAGAGATCTTCGGGGGCCAGTTCTTTGAGGGAAGTTTTACCCAAGGTCCGCATTCCCAACATCATTTCTTCTTTGCAACTTTTCAAGAAATTAGCCAAACTCTTAGCGCCGGTGTCAATATCCAGTTTGTCCTTATATTTTCCTCGTTCGTAAACCAGTTCCGTCGGCGGTTCCCAGGGAATCGCCTTACTGACTTGAGTATGGGCGATCACCAGTAAAGCAATGGTCCCGATGGCGACAACGTCAGCCCCTAAGGCCAACGCTTTCATGAATTGCCCCGGAGTAACCAAACCGCCGTCTATTATTAATGACACTTTATCTTGGAGCTTTTTCTGTTTTAAAAAGCGGGCCGTCCGGCAAAGCGCCGGCAAAGTCGGTAGGCCTAAATCATCCGCTAAAATCGCCGGCCCATAATTAATTCCGGCCTCGGCCCCGGAAACAGTCAGAAAGTCGATCTCCGCGCCGGTGAAGATCTCTAACTCCTTCTCCAGCCAATGAGTGGCTCCGAATTTGATCCCAATCGGCGCGCCATTGGTAATTTGGCGGAGGTACTTTACCAACCGGGCTAAGTCCTCCTTACCGTCGACGTTTGACAGCGAAGCTTCTTCCAACATATCTTCGCCTGGTTTAAGGTTCATATAATCGCGGAACTCCGGGCTCAAATCCTGATAACTCCAAAGCCGCGGCGCCGAACCAAGGGCTCCATAGCCCAACTGGATTTCGATAGCGTCCGCCTGGCGTAACACTTCCTCCTCCTTGGCCCAGTATCCCCTATTGTATTGAATTATCAAACGTTTCGTATGTTTCCGCTCTTCCGGCAGAAAAGGGCCTACCCCGGTATTGGTGGCGGTATTTTCTTGATCAGCCCCTTTGGCCAAGGCGAGCTTAGCCTGGAATGAAGGCCCGGCGCCATATGCCATTCCAGCGATTATAATCGGGAGATCAATGTGTAGTGGGCGTTTCGCTTTCGGCCCGATCACTGCCTTGGTATCGATAGCTACGGATTCCATCACCGGCTGGCGGGATAGATAAACGCAATTAAAGGTGAGTTTCTCCCAAGCCGAAAAATGCTTGGGTGATCCAAACGGCCGTTGCAGAGGCTTTCCGGTCGTTCCCCGCAAATCGGATTCGAAGACGTTTTGAACCCCTACTTTAGCAAAGACATTATACATTTCACCCAGATTCTCCGGGTACGGGTCCTTCATCAGCCGTTTCACGAAAGAATCGGCCCAGAGATTCAATGCCGGTTTCCACAAAATTAAGCCTACTAAAGCGGTTATCAAAAACCCTAAACTTACCGCTAAAAAAAACTCCCAGCCTAAGGACATGCCAATCCCCCTTTTCACCTAATTTATTTTTACCGGAATTGGTTTGATTATTTGATCGATCCTAATAAAATCAAACGCGCCGTCGAGCTTTTTCTGACCAAGTATTGTTCGGTGTCCGGGTCCTTAAACTTCAAAATAACCTATCAACCGATCAATGAATGAACCGCTAACTATAGCGGTTCATTCAGTTAATATCAATTATAAATTTGAATAACGATCAATGGGCCAATTAGGACAGCAGGACCAGACCGGAGATGCATCCCCAAACCCACAGTTTCAATTTGACTGGCACCGCCATCACCCTCTTTCCTAAAATACATGTTTCGAATTTTGATACTCTTGAACCAGATCCAAAGCCTCGCCAAACCGTTGAAAATGGACAATTTCCCTTACTCTCAAGAAATTAAGGGTATCTTTGAGATCGGGATCATCCGTTAAATCAATCAACCATTGATAAGTCGCTCTGGCCTTTTCCTCAGCGGCCATATCCTCATGTAAATCGGCCACCGGGTCCCCTTTAGCTTGAATGTAAGTGGCAGTCCAAGGATTACCGGTTGCGTCCACATAATACAAAGCTTTGTCATGGTCGGCATAATGCCCACCCAGATCTACTTTTCTCATTTCCTCGGCTGAGGCGTCCTTCGTTAGCTTATATACCAAGGTCGCGATTATTTCAAGATGGGCCATTTCTTCGGTACCAATATCATTGCAAATCGCCTTTGTCACATTGGTCGGCATTGAGTAACGTTGGTTCAATTAACGTAGCGCCGCAGACAATTCACCATCGGGTCCGCCATACTGAGTAATTAATTATTTGGACATATTCTTATCAGCTTTAGAGAAGTTGGCGGGGTATTG
>JBLNDC010000476.1:0-4635 GCA_050261255.1 Bacteroidota bacterium | reverse complement strand
ATACACGCGAATTGACGCTAATTAATCTCTGGTATCTTAAAGATTTTATTTGCGTTTATTAGTGTTCATTAGCGGTTCCATTGGATTATAGTATTTTCATCCTTTAACGTGCCCCGGCGAGCCGGGGTGGGCGACTACTTAGAAAATAACACACGATTAATGTATTTAACCGCTAATACACGTGAATTGACGTTAATTAATCTCTGGTATCTTAAAGGTTTTATCCGCGTTTATTAGTGTTCATTAGCGGTTTCGGTAAATTACAAATATTTTCATCCTTTAATGTGCCCCGGCGGGCCGGGGTAGGGGGTTATCTAGAAAATAGTTCAATAAATTTTGGCAAAGAATACGAGGCACGAGTATACTTAGACTTGACTATATTCCATATTCTTCTTTAAACTCCTTTTTTTTCTGCTTGACTCCAAAAACACTCCAGAATTAGTTGTTTTCTGACGAAAATTATGATGTAATCTCAGGTGTAGCGTACGAATAAGCCGGTTATCAGTTTTTCAACAGCTAAAGTTTAATTAAGTTTTCGGAGGAAAAATGAGTATCAATCCTTTGCCGGGCCAAAAAGCATGGATTATAGCCGCTGATATGGGTTTGGGACATCAAAGGGCAGCTTATCCCTTGAAAGATTTGGGAGGAGAACGAATTCTCACTGCCGGTTCTTCCGATTATGCTTCCAAAAAAGAGAGCAAACTTTGGTCTAGAATGAGATATATTTATGAAGGAATTTCAAGAATCAATCATATTCCGATTATTGGCGGTTTTCTTTTCGGATTGATGGACCGGTTTCAAGAGATCAATCCCTATTACCCGTTTCGGGATCTTTCCACCCCCACGCTTCAGGTCAAATATTTAAAATCTTTAATCAAAAAAGGGTTAGGTAATACTTTAGTCAATCTGTTATCCCCAACCCAGCTTCCGATCCTGACCACCTTTTTCGCAGTCGCTATTGCGGCTGAATCTCATGGTTATCCCAAAGTATATTTGCTAGTCACCGATACCGATATTCACCGGGTATGGGTTCCCGAAAACCCTTCAAAGTGCGATATCATCTATTTAGCTCCCTGTGGCCATGTTATTAAACGTCTTAAAGAATATGGAATCAAAGATGAGCAAATCTTTTTAACCGGTTTTCCTCTTCCTAAAGAGAACTTGGGTTCTCAGGATTTGGAAATATTAAAACTCGATTTGGCGCAACGTTTAAATTATCTCGACCCTAAGGGGCGTTTCTGGGCAATCCATCGTGTAGAGGTAGAACATTATCTACTTCCCGAAAATTGCGTTAAACGGAGCAATCGCACTTTGACCTTGACCTTTGTAGTGGGAGGAGCAGGAGCCCAAAAAGAAATCGGTGTGAAATTATTAAAAAGTCTCAAAGCTAAAATTAAGTCGAAGGAAATTCGTTTAAACCTGATTGCCGGCCTGCGCGACGATGTTAAACAATACTTCAAAAAAGCCATCATCGAGCACGGACTGGAAGAAGAAGACGGTCTAGGGGTCAATATCATTTACTACCCTAGCCGTGAGAAGTATTTTCACCGTTTCAACATGATATTGCGGACAACCGATATCTTATGGACCAAACCATCCGAACTTTCTTTTTACTCGGCATTGGGTATTCCGATTATCATCGCGCCGCCACTCGGTTCACACGAACATTGGAACCGAAAATGGCTCCTCGAACATCGAGCCGGATTCGTTCAAGACGATCCGGAACACTGCAACGAATGGCTCTTTGACCTCTTAAACGACGGATTGTTAGCCCAAGCTACATGGGATGGATTTTTAAACGGCCGCAAATGCGGTACCTTCAAAATCGCAGAACTGCTTGCCACGGGGACTATTACCCGTGACCTATCTCCTTTAAAGCGTTAACCGGATTTTTGAAAGCTCTCCCAAAAGAGCCGGTCCGCCGGAGGCTTATTAAGCAGCCCCACTTCCTTCCGATCGAGCCACCTTATTTGCCTGCATTGTAGCGGTTTCGGTATGCCTTCTATAATTACGCATTTGAAATAGAGCAGGACCAAGTGGCGGTCATTTTGGGGCGTCGAAACCACCTCCAACACCCGGCCCACTTCGGCTTCGACCCCCAACTCTTCCCGAAGTTCCCGCCTCAAACAGGCGCGGGGGTCCTCTCCCGGCTCTACTTTGCCCCCGGGAAATTCCCATTTGCCCGCTTCGTCGCCATCGGAGCGCTGGGCCATGAGGAACAGGTCAGCTTCATTGATGACCGCTGCGGTGACCAATATTTGTCTCATTCTAAACTTCAACTACCTCCGTTATCTGTTCCAATAACGAACCGGCGCCGGTCCCCGAACCCAAAGTTAACCCCGAAACTACCACTTGTTTTACTTTAACCGGTTCTTCTATATTATCGGCAATTCGGCGGTAGTTATTTAAAGCATGAATGGCATAAACTTCACCTTGATATTCTCCTAAAAAAAACATTACATGTCCTGAGGTAAAAAGCAAGGAACCTGGAGAGAGCTTTCGTAATCCAACTAACCGCTGGGAAAGATTCATGCCCGACATGTTAATCCGATTTTTACTTGCCGCCAGTTGTTCCCGGGAATTACGGGGCGGTTTGAAACCCAAGCTTCTTAACACATCTCTAATCAATCGGGAACAGTCCCGGCCCTTGCCTTCCGCGTTCCGATCCCCCCAGGCATATCGATGGCCAAGGTATTTAAAGGCTTGCCGTATTAGATAATGGGCCGATTTTGGCAAATGATCCCGGACGGTTTCTCCAATGATCGCGCCGGTTTTATAGGATAATTCTCCTTTCGGGTTCCTCCCGGGGATTATCACCGTGTGCCGGAGGTGGTCATTGAGGGGAAAATTACAACCCATACTTGCATCGATGGTTCTATTGTTTAATAGAATCTTAGGACAAGGGTCAATCGTGGTTAACCGGTCTGGTTCATTAAGATAGTTTTCAATTTCCTTCCTGGGGCCGATCCCGACCAGCTTTCGTTCAATCCAACCAACCCCGGCGTCGCTGATTACTCCCAACCAATTCCCATCTGCTGATATTCCAAATATGGTTAGCTGGTCCCCCGGGTCTAAACCGCTCAATTGATTCCGGTCTAAATCCGGTTCTCCCTTGTTGGAAAATAAAGAAGTTTCTTGAGGTAAAAGTTTCAAGTCGCCGCTCTCAACCATTAATCCATATTCAAAACCATCCCACACGTTGATTTGGGAAAATATTTTTTCACATGCCGGCGGGGTGCCGTCTTCCGTATAGAGGTTTTTCAATAGACTGTCGCTATTGGCAAGATAATCCCTTAAACTTAATTCCGGCTGATACTTGAAATTTCCAATCCAATCCGCATCTAGATTGAAATCCGGAAAACGGACTGTCCAAAATGCCGGACATAGCATTTTTGGTGAAACTCCCGGTAATAGTAACGGTTGCTCGTTATTGGGCAGTTGCATTAAAATCCCCCCTTACAGCAATATATGCCGTAATAGGGGGATCGATTTTTGAATTTTAAATAATTTACGGTCAGCCGCCAGGTTAGACTAGTTTAATAACTTGAAACTGTTTCTTCCCCTTTTTCAATAATATTTTCCCGTCGTTGAAATCGGAAGCGCCGATCACCCGGTTAAATTCACTCACTCTTTCTTCTCCAAGAGAAATTCCGCCTTGGGTCACCAACCGCCTGGCTTCACTCTTAGAGTCCGCTAACCCGGCCAAGACTACCAGATCGACGATGGTTAAACCCTTTGCCAATTCCGTTTGGAGGAGTTCGATGGCGGGCATGTCGTCCTGATTTCCGGCGCCGCCGAAGAAAGCGGTGGCGGCGGCTTCGGCCTTACGGGCCTCTTCCTCGCCATGGACCAGTTTTGTCACTTCGAAAGCCAGCACTTTTTTGGCCTCATTAATCTCTTGGTCTTTCAAAGCGCCTAAACGCCGTACTTCATCCATGGGCAGGAAAGTGTAAAGCCTTAAAAATTTCTCAACATCCTGGTCTTCAGTGTTACGCCAATATTGATAAAATTCGTAGGGACTAGTCTTTTCGGGATCGAGCCAAACCGCTCCGGCCTCGGTCTTACCCATCTTTTTCCCACTGGCGGTAGTCAATAATGGGAAAGTGATCCCGTAAGCTTCTTTGCCTTCTAAACGCCGGATTAGGTCAGCCCCGGCAAGGATATTGGACCATTGATCGTCCCCGCCCATCTGGAGTTTACAGCCGTATTTCCGGAAGAGTGTCAAGAAATCATAAGATTGGAGCAACATATAGTTGAACTCGATGAAGGAAAGTCCCTTTTCCAGCCTGGACTTAAAACACTCGGCGGTCAGCATCCGGTTCACCGAAAACTGGGAACCGATTTCACGCAAGAAATCAATGTAATTCAGCTTTAACAACCATTCGCCGTTATTGACCATCAAAGCCCGGTCGTTTTCAAAATCAATGAACCTCGAGAGCTGCTTTTTAAAACAAGAAGCATTATGGTCGATGGTTTCTTGAGTGAGCATCTTGCGCATATCCGTCTTGCCGCTCGGATCGCCGATCATTGCCGTGCCGCCGCCGAGGATGGCGATGGGACGGTGCCCGGCTCGTTGCATATGGGCCATACCCATTACCGGCAACATATGGCCAACATGCAAACTATCGGCGGTGG
>JBLNDC010000475.1:0-3451 GCA_050261255.1 Bacteroidota bacterium | reverse complement strand
GGTAAATCAAAAGATCGATTTCTTGGCCAACTTTAAGATTTTTAATGATATCCACGACATCCTGGGGAGTTTTAACTTTTTTACGGTTGACTTCTTTGATGATATCCCCGTCCATAAGCCCTGCTTTAGCCGCCGGACCGTCAGGCACGACTTGAATTATAGCGCCTTCGGTATTTGACAGGCCATAATACTCAGCGATCCGTTCATTTATTTCAACCACGCCCACTCCCAGCCATGGGGTAGCCGGACGTTCTACTTTGCCTTTTTTGATTAAATCCTCGACAATGCTTTTCGCTAAATTAATAGGGATCGCGAAACCTAATCCTTGAGCATTAGCGATAATCGCTTCGTTGATTCCGATTACTTTACCGTTCAAATCAACCAAGGGGCCGCCGCTATTTCCAGGGTTAATGGCGGCGTCGGTCTGGATAAGATTACCGGAACGATTGGGATCCTCCAAAGAACGTCCCAAAGCGCTGATGATTCCAGCAGTCACGGTATCATGAAAGCCGTAAGGATTTCCGATGGCAACCACCCATTCGCCTGGTTCCAAATTGTTTGAATCTCCCATTTCCACCGCAGGGAGGTTTTTTTCGTCAATCTTGACCACAGCCAAATCGGTTTGAGGGTCGGTTCCAATCACACGGCCGTCGTATTTTTTACCCCCGTATAAGGTTACCTTCAATGTTTGGGCGTCGCGCACCACATGTTCATTGGTAAGGATGTAGCCGTCGGATCGAATGATAAAACCGGAGCCGGCCCCTTTGACTTGCTGTTGATTTTGGAAGAACCCCGGAGGGAAAAAGTCTCTAAATTCAAAAGGAATTGAGGGGCTAGAGGTTACTACCGAAACAGTATCGATATTGACAACCGACGGGGCCACTTTTTTGCGGGCGGCCACGATTGATCCGTCGCCGACCGGACCTGAAAGGTAACTGGCCTTTTGAACGGTTGGTTGTAGGGAGGAGGTGGTCCCCAAAGAATTATTTTGGTTTGAGTTTGATATTAAGCTGAAGATACTTACTGTAAGTAAAGATGAACATAACGCAATAATGATCATAGGTAAATATTTTTGAATTTTTTCTTTCATAGTTAAGACCTCCCAATTGGTATGGATTTTTTTGAATATAACCTTTTAACTCAGGCAATTCATAGTTGAAAAAATAATGTTTAGATCTACTCCGGTGAATTTGAACTTTTTTGAAATAGCCCGTTAAACCGTTTACAATTACTTTCAAAATGTTTATAATACTGAATTTACCGAAGTAGATTTAGAGTTAAAATGGTATTCCTGGGGAATATATTGATTGATTCTTTTTGCTTTTAATCGAAAAAACGGACTGTCTTAAAAAAAGTTCCTTAAGTTCTGTTAAATTTCCTGGAAAAAAAGAGGAATTATTCGTTCCAGGTTGAATATATATTTTATTTCCAGATAAATCCTGGTAACACGGGGGAAAGGTCACTTTTACAACTTGGCGCTGAGTATGACTGGTTACGGGCGGGGGATCAAAGCAACCTCAGCCTATTCACTAACAATTGATATCAAATCCATCAATCATCGTTATCTTGAGCTGTATTTTAAAATTCCTAGAGTCTATTCGTTTATCGAAGATAAACTCCGGCGCGACCTTGCGACCAAGGTTTCGAGGGGAAAAATAGAAGTAACGGTTACCATCGAGAAATTTTTATCTGAAGAAGTATTGGTGAAATTAAATCGACCGTTATTGACTTCTTATTTTAAAGCTATCGATGAATTGACTACTGAATTTTACATCCAAGGCAGGCCGGATTTAACCACCATTTTAAATCTGCCGGACGTGATGCAAACGGTTCAACCAACGGAGGACCAAGAGCAGCTGGAGATTTTAGCTGGGGAAGTTCTCAATGAAGCAATCGACAACCTCCTTAAAATGCGTCACACCGAAGGTAGACAACTAGTAGTCGATTTACAAGACAAGCTCGCTATTTTAAACGGATACCGGCGGCAATTAGCCGAACTGTCACCGGAGATGGTCTCGGATTACCGAATCCGCCTGATGAAAAGGATTCAGGAGCTCACTGAAGGGCTTGAGGTCGATCCGAACCGACTCGCGACTGAAGTAGCTATTTTTGCTGATAAATCAGATATCAATGAGGAATTAGTACGAATTGAAAGCCACTTGCATCAATTTCAGAAAACCTTGGACCTAAACGAACCCATCGGGCGGAAGTTGGATTTTATGGTTCAAGAGTTAAACCGGGAAATCAATACTATTGGATCCAAAGCCAATGATTTGAGAATATCCCAAATTGTTATTCAATTCAAGAGTGAGCTGGAGAAGATCAGAGAACAAATCCAGAATATTGAATAGGAGGTGAGACAGGATGGCGCTGCCTAAACTTTCATTGGAGGAGAAAAGGAAAGCTCTAAAAAAAGCCCAAGAAGTAAGGAGTAAAAGAGCAAAAATCCGCCAGAACCTGAAAAGAGGAAAAACCACTATTCGCGAAGTACTTAACAATATCAATGATGATGTGGTGGCCAAAATGAGGGTAGTTTACTTATTAGAGTCATTGCCGCGTATCGGTAAGGTAAAGACGAAAAAAATCATGAACGATATCGGCATCGATGAGACTCGTAGGATTCAGGGACTTGGAAACCGTCAGAAACAAGCTTTAATCGAAAGACTCGGCAACAATTAGGAAGGAGGCCACTTCAAAGAATATGGACATCAAATTAATTAACATCGGATTCGGCAATATTGTCTCCGCCAACCGAATAGTTGCCATCGTCAGTCCTGAATCATCTCCGATCAAGAGAATAATCCAGGAAAGCCGGGATCGAAGCATGTTAATCGACGCCACTTATGGCCGTCGTACCAGAGCGGTGATTATCACCGACAGTGATCATGTTATTCTGTCCGCAGTCCAACCGGAAACCGTCGCTCACCGGCTTACATCAAAAGAAGCAAACCTGGAATCGGAGGAATAATAGTTTTGATGATGTCACGGGGTTTGTTGATTGTCATTTCAGGGCCTTCGGGTGTAGGTAAGAATACGGTTATTGATAATCTTTTTAAACGCCAACCTGGTTTAAGGTATTCCGTGTCAGCCACCACCCGAGCTCCCAGGCCTAATGAAATTGATGGTCAACATTATTTTTTTTTGACGGAAACGGAGTTTCTACAGAAGATAGGTAACGGAGAATTTTTGGAATGGGCTAAAGTATATGAACATTACTACGGCACTCCAAAACAATATGTGCAACAATTGCTGGAATCAGGTCAGGATCTGGTTTTGGATATAGAAGTACAAGGCGCGGTTCAAGTTAAACGCTCTTTACCTGATGCAGTGTTAATTTTTTTAGCGCCGCCCTCTTTGACTGAATTAAAAAAAAGACTAATCGGACGGAATACCGAGCCGGAAGCGTAATTAAACACACGCCTCCAATATATCGAGACTGAATTTCAAAGTG
>JBLNDC010000474.1:0-3565 GCA_050261255.1 Bacteroidota bacterium | reverse complement strand
TGTAAGGGTGTCATATTCATCGTGCTCAAGCCGGCCGCACCGAAGTCGCGCCGGACCAACCCCATGATAAAGGCGGTAGCCGCTGAGGCCGGTAAACCAAGCCACCCAACGGTAAATGGAGCCAGAACCCTTTGAATCAGTTCTAATAACCCCGTGATCTGCATGATACTGATCATAAATGAACCTAATGCAAAAATCGGGGCCGCCTCCACTAAAAAGTTGGTGGATTTAATCACCGTTTTCTTGAGGACATTATCAAGCCGGGGCAGGCGCAGCGGTGGTAAGTCGATCAGTAAGTCGCTGGTTTTACCCGGTAAAACATTCTTTAAAACAGTCCCGGCGGTAACCAGGATCATCAAAATCACTATCAAGTAAAGGAAAATATAACTCATTCCAACTCCCGCAAGCAATCCGGCGATTACGCCCAATTGGGCTGAACAAGGTATTGCCAATCCTAATAGGAAAATGGCGATGCGGCGTTCCCGTTCCGAGCCTAAGAGACGGGTGGTGATGGTGGCCATTGTAACGCAACCGAAACCCAGAATCAATGGAATTACAGCCCGCCCATTCAATCCAATGGCATTCATCGACCGATCCACCAAAGTAGCGACCCGGGGCAAGTAACCCGAATCCTCCCAGATTGCCAAGAACAGATAAAAACCGACCACCAACGGGAGGAGCAAGCCCAATAAATAGGTGACGGTCATGGTCAGTAGACCGAATTCTCCGATTAAGACCTGGCCTAAGATTGATTCAGGGCTAACCATCCAGCTGATCAAACTGCGTACCGCAGGTTCGTATCGACCGATCATGATTTCCTCCTCGGTTATCCCGACAACCGTTCCGGCTACAAAGACTCCGATAAATTGGTACATCAACCAGAGTGCCGCTATCAAAACCGGCCAGCCGGTTAAGGGATGCAACAGCATTTTCCCCAGGGTACGGCTTAGGCTCGTTCTAGCTTGAACAGCCCGGATTACTCGGCCGACAATCTCATTCACTCGCTGGCGGCGTTTCATATAAATTTCTCCTCGTAAACTTCCGGGAGTTAACTTGTGTTTGGCGGCTATTTCGGGATCTCCCTCCAAGATTAGAAGGGCTTCGCCCCGATTCCCGGTTTTGGCGAATAAGGGATCGATTTTTGATTGTAACTCCGGATCGGAATTTCCGATCTTGGCTTGAGAAAACGATTTAGCCAGTAAATCAAGGCCTTTCTTCCGGATCGCCACCGCCGGAATAACCGGCACGCCCAGTTCGTTGCTTAACGCCTCGATATCAATGACCAATCCCATTTTTTCGGCTTCATCCAGCATGTTCAAGGCGACGATTACAGGCACACCGGTATCTATTATCTGTTGGGTCAAAAACAAGTCCCGTTCCAGATGAGTGGCATTAATGATATTCACCACTACATCCGCCTGTAGGATTACATCCCGGGCGACTCTTTCCTCATCGTTAAAGGAGGAGATTCCATATACTCCGGGAGTATCGATTATTTCATCCTGGCCGAACCGGCCCGTGGAAATCTCAAGTGTGGTGCCGGGATAATTGGAAACATCGACATACATCCCGGTTAAATAGTTGAAAAAGACTGACTTGCCGGAATTCGGGTTTCCCGCTAAAACAATTTTTTTGGCATCTTCCAGTATATTAACAGCATTATCATTCATTGTTTTCACTCTCCCGCGCTATCCCAATCTGTTTTGCCAAATTACGTCCGAGCGCGATTTCCTGACGGTCAACTTCGAGGACCACTGGTCCACCTGGAATGACCGCTTGGCATAGGACTTCCTTACCTTCGGTTAACCCGAACCGAATCGTCTGGTCCTTGACCGTTCCCGGAGGGAGACTCTTGATACAACACTTCTTGCCAAATTTAATTTGATCTAAGGTTGACTGATTAATTTGGGGCCATTCCTCAACCACCGAATCATTTGAAGCGCTTGGACACCGGTATGGACAACCGCTGCACCCGGAACAACGGGAAGCCCCTTGACTCCGCTTCAACCATAAAATGAGTAAAACTCCTATTAGGATAATGATACCGTTCTCAAGCATTTTAACTGCTCCTCTCTGTTGAAAATGAAATTCGTTTTCAATTAGCTTTCAAAAAAATTTGTTGAATCAACTGAGGCTACTGTTTTATCCGGCATTTCTCGCAGATCCCGTAGAGTTCCATGCGATGATGCTCAATTCGAAAATGATGTTTCCGAGCTAACTTTTCTTGAAGTTTCTCAATTTCCGGTTCAATCACCTCTATATGACGGCCACATTTTAAACAAATAAGATGGTCGTGATGTTCATGTTCAAAACGGTGCTCATAACAGGTAATCCCGTCCTCAAACCTCATTTCCCTAGCCAAACCGCATTCGGTAAAAAGCTTCAAGGTACGGTAAACAGTGGTGTAGCCGATTGACGGGTTGATCATTTTAACCCTGGCGTGCAGATCCTCTACTGTGAAATGACTTTCCGTATCTAAAAACGCATCCAAGATTACCCGGCGTTGATCGGTATATTTTAAGTCATTTTGTTGTAAGTATTCCGTTAGTACCTGCTCTTCTTTAGAATCCAAATCCGGCTCCTTTTTGAAAATGATTTTCAATTTCAATATATCGCTTTACCATCAAACTGTCAAGATCAAACCATACATTATTCTGTTAAAACTAGTTTAATTTGAAGTCGTATTTAGTTTTCTGATGACGAATCCCAGCAGTAATATTGCTACAATCCCTATTATCAAATTAAATACCATCTTGGTTAAAGCGTTAATGCCATGCCTGTCTCCAGTGGAAGGTTTGACTTGATAATTTTCCACCTTAACCAAATCTTGCGTTTCCTTTACCAGATAGGATTGAAAATGTTCCAAATCATACTGGGGTCTGGCAGCTTTCGGATTCCCAAAGAGAAGACGATATGAATTGTTTCCAGTATTCTCAAAAATTACTTTATCCCTGTAATAATTGACTGTAATCCCCTTGATTTTTAGGGGCCGATCATCATGATTAACGATTGTTAGTTTAAGATTTGAATCGGAATATGGAGAGTCGCTTAAATCAATGTCAGTCTTGGCCACAGTCTGTTTGTTAAATTGAAAGTTGTAAATTTGACCTGTTTTATAGATGAACTCATCATCCGATCCGGTAACTATTTTGTAGGTCCGTTTGAAATTCCCTTCTGCATCAATCCGGATTCGTTTAATCTTCAACCGGTTAAGATTCTTTAATGTAAGCCTGGTCTGCTTCGGCTCTTGCTTCACCTCAAACTCCAATTCCGTCTCTCTTTCATAATCAGACCAATTAGCAACCAATTGGCGATCAACCAAATCCAGACCTTTAATTTCAAGCCGTTCCAAGTTATTTAGAACTTTAATCCTGTAGAAACCGTATTTCTCGGGCTGTCCCAATTCGACCTCATTTTTGATTAAGTCTTCGACAATGTATAATTGATCATGAACTAAATAATCCCAGTGTTTACCATCATAACTCCCGTAAACATCAATCTCCTTCAAAAATTCTTCCCTAGGGAGTTTTACCCGTAATACCGTTCCCACCGGATCAATATTGGC
>JBLNDC010000473.1:0-7367 GCA_050261255.1 Bacteroidota bacterium | reverse complement strand
TCTAGATTAACGCCGCTGGAAATAGCCGAAAAGATGGCGGTGGTTCTGACCGGGCAGGTTGAAGCCCAATACTTAACAGTCCGCCAGTTGGTTGCCTCCGGCCGGTATCCATATACCGGATGGTTGGGTGCTTTATCCGAGAATGATATGGCGAAAGTGGAAGATGCGCTATCTCTGGTCAACGCCGGATATTTAGCGGAAAACTATTATCTTGAATTAAGCGACGGTGAGCAACAAAAAGTCCTGCTTGCGCGGGCATTGGCTCAGGAAACAGCGGTTTTGGTATTAGATGAACCCACCAGTTTTTTAGACCTCAAAAACCGGACGGAATTAATGGCGATACTGGTCAAACTCAGCCGCGAACGGGGCATCACCGTTATCTTATCCCTTCATGAAGTCGATCTGGTATTGAAATGTTGTGATAACGTGTTGATAGTCAAGGACGGAGCGGTCCGGGATTGGGGCCCTCCCGAAAGGGTCCTTACCGATCAGGCGGTGCGTGATTTATATACTTTGGAACATTTAAATTTCAATGTTTTAACCGGCAGTATCGAACTAGTTAATCTGAACCCCCCCGAGATACTGGTTATCGCCGGCAATGGTAGCGGGGTTCCGGTATACCGGTTATTGACCCGAACCGGGTATGGGTTTGCCACCGGGATTTTGCACGCCAACGACTTGGATTACCATGTAAGTCAATCCATGGGCGTTCAAGTGGTTTCGGTTCCGGCCTTTCAGGCCATAGATAACCGGGCGTATACGGCAGCGGAAAAAATATTAAGCGCCAGTCGGTTGGTGATCGATACCGGCTTTCCGGTCGGGAGCATGAATAAGGCCAATCTGGAATTGCTTCGCCTTGCTAAAGACCTTGGAAAGGCGATTATTACATTACGTAGTCCGGCTGATGATTTTTTCTGGTATAATAAGCTTGGAGCAGTCATGGTTACCTCTTTTTCCGAATTGACCGAAGTAATAAATAAGACAATAGGCATGAATGGTCCGTCTGTCGATAACAATCTTGATTAAAATCTAAAAGGTAAGCTATGAGCCATAAAGTATTAGTAATTGAAGATGAGAAAAAAATCGCCCGTTTTTTAGAACTGGAGTTAAAGCATGAGGGCTATGATGTGGATCTGGCTTATAACGGTCGTGAAGGCCTCGCCAAAATTGAACAAAACGGGTACGACCTGATTTTGCTGGATATTTTTTTGCCTGAATTAAATGGAATGGAAGTTTGCCGGCGCATTCGCAAAGATTCATCAGTACCGATTATCATTGTCTCCGCAAAGGATGAAATAACCGATAAGGTCTATGGGTTGGATATCGGCGCCGACGACTATTTAACCAAGCCTTTCGCGATTGAGGAGTTGCTGGCCAGAATGAGGGTTCATCTCCGTAAGTCCTCAAAGCTGGATCCTCCGGACAATAAACTCAGAATCGCCGACTTGGTGATGGATTTGAATACTCATGAAGTGGTTCGCGGCGAGCGGAAAATTGCTTTAACAAATCAGGAGTATGAATTATTAAAGTATTTGCTGGAGAATAAGGGAATCGTATTGTCTAGGTCCCAAATTGGGATCAAGGTCTGGGGTTACGATTTTGGGGACAATACTAATGTGGTTGATGTCTACATCAGTTACCTCCGAAGAAAAGTGGATCAATTTGGTAAAGTAAAATTAATCCATACCATACGGGGAGCGGGCTATGTTTTAAGGGAGGAAAACAAGTGATTCCGAAGTTCTTCAAGAAAATATCCTGGCGGCTAACATTGCTTTACTCGCTTATTTTTTTATTAGTCATTATCTTGGTTGAATCAGCCATTTTTTTTAGCATCAAATCTTATTCATTATTCATGATTAAACGGGAATTTCAACACATCCTGGGACAAATCGCTTCGGAAATGCTCTCCGAAATCCACCGGGAAGGCTCCTTTAATATTAAAAACCAAGATCTAGTCGAGGATTTTAACGCTTTTTTACTGGATTATTCAATTAAGATCACCGGACCCCATGGTGAGCTGGTAGGCATATCCGATAAGATAAAACATATTAAACTACCGGGAGGCGTAACCGAGGGCCGATTTCTTAAGTTTGACTATCAAGGCTTGGATTTTTTGTATTATAAAAAAGTAATTAAACATGAAGGCAAGTTAGTGGCGAAACTGGAAATTATTAGGGATATAAGCTTGTTGGATGAGATCCAGGAAAACGCGGGAGTAATGATCTTTTTCAGCATGGGTTTAGGGGCGGCTTTGTCGCTTTTGGGAGGGGTGTTTTTAACCAGGCAGCTTTTAAAGCCGATCGGAGACTTAACAACAGTCGCCAATAAAATTACGATCGGCAATTTAAAGGAACGGTTGACAGTCGGTGAAGTTGAAGATGAGCTAACGGAGCTGGCTAAAACTTTTAATAAGATGCTGGAAAGGCTGGAGAAGGCCGTCGACAGTCAAAACCAATTTGTCGGTGACGCTTCTCATGAGCTGCGGACACCGTTGGCTGTAATCAGAGGATATATTAATATGTTGGATCGCTGGGGTGCGGAGGATGAAAGAGTATTGAAAGAAGCCATCAAAGCGATTAAAGATGAAACAAATAACATGTCCCAACTAACTGAGAAACTATTGCAAATTGCTAAAGGAATCGGTAAACAACCCGGGGAATTTGAAAAAATAAACTGGGGTTTACTTATTGAAGAAGTCTTTAAAGAAACTCGGTTAATTAATGAAGTTCATAATATTGAAATAGTTTCCGAACCGGATATTTTCGCAACCGGAGATAAGAGCCTCTTAAAACAGATGGTTCGAATCTTTTTGGATAACAGTATCAAATACACTCCGGAACACGGTTTGATTCGTTTACGGATCAGGGATCTAGGAGCCGAGATCGAATTTTTAGTAGAGGATACCGGTATCGGGATTCCTGAAGCTGAGATTGATAAAGTTTTCAACCGTTTTTATCGAGTCGATAAGGGGCGAAATAGAGAACAGGGCGGACATGGATTAGGGCTTTATATTGCGAAACAAATTATCGAACTGCACCAAGGAAAAGTTAAAATAGAGAGCAAGCCCGGAGAGGGAACTACCGTAAGGGTCAACCTCCCCAAAGAACCGGCTGTTGTAGGTTAACACAGCCGGTTCTTTTTATTCAACTTTCGCCGTGATTTTAATTGATGGGACTTTATCGCCGGATGTTTTACGGTACGAAGTTAAATTTCTAATCAAATTTTAATCTGAAACTAATCTTTGCCTAATGGGGCCAAGTTATAATCGTGGCGTAACATTAATTGAAAGTTGGAGTTTAAAATGAAAATTACAATAATCGGTTCCGGCTACGTCGGCTTAAATACCGGCGTGGTTTTAGCCTATTTGAAACATAAAGTGATCTGTGTTGATCAGGATTCCAAGAAGATTGAAACTTTAAAAAACGGGCGGAGTTCCATCCATGAACACGGACTTGAGACTTTGCTCCGGGAAACCGAAGAAAACATCGAGTTTACCACTGATCTTGCTCAATCGGTCTCCGGAGCGGATGTGATTATAATCGCTGTTGGCACTCCGGCTATGCCGAACGGCGCGGCGGACATCGGTTATGTGGAAGCAGCTGTAAATCAAGTCGCTTCAGTTCTGGAACAGGGCTGTGAATATACTATCGTAATTAAGTCCACGGTGCCGGTCGGGACCAACCGGCGTATTGCCGCTGATGTTAATCAAATCTTAGCCGTCCGCGGGATTAAAGCGCGGCTTAACTTCGCTTCCAACCCGGAATTCCTCCGGGAGGGGATGGCCCTCTCCGATACTTTCTATCCCGATCGGATTGTGGTTGGTTCTGATAGTGGAGTGGCTAAAGAAACACTCCGTCGAATGTATTTACCAATTTTGAAACAGACTTTCCTCCCTCCCCCGGAATTACCCCGGCCCGAAGGGTATAAAACGCCGGCTTTATTGGAAACCAGCCCGGCCAGCGCTGAAATGATAAAATACGCCTCAAACGCTTTTTTGGCTTTAAAAATAAGCTATATCAATGAGATTGCCGGTCTTTGTGAAAAAACCGGGGCCGATGTGAGGGAAGTCGCTTACGGAATTGGCTTAGATTCGCGAATCGGGCCGCGTTTTTTAAACGCCGGAATTGGGTGGGGTGGAAGTTGCTTTCCTAAAGACACTTCAGCTCTATTGGCTTTGGGTTTTAAATATAATTATTCGATGCCGATCGTAGACGCTACATGCGCTGTCAATAAAAGACAACGTCAAGTGATTATCGACAAATTAGAATCAGAACTCAGCACTCTAAGCGGCCGGACAGTCGGGATTTTAGGATTGGCTTTTAAACCCGGCACGGATGATTTACGGGATTCACCTGCTCAAGATATAATTAACCTTTTGATTGAACGGAGAGTAAGAATTAAAGCACATGATCCGGTGGCGATACCGAACGCCCAAAAATATTGGGGTGATTATCAAGTGGAATATGGAGTCAATCCTTATCAAACCGCTTGTGGTTGTGACGCGCTGGTATTGGTAACCGAATGGGAAGAGTATCTCAAGTTAGACTTCTTGAAGTTACGGTCGGTTATGAATACCCCAATCTTAATTGATGGTCGAAATTTTTTAAATTCGGAAGAGCTTATCAAGGCTGGATTTATCTATAAAGGAGTTGGGATCGGCGATGCATGTTCTGGTAACGGGAGGAGCGGGATTCATTGGAAGTCACCTTGTGGACAAGCTTCTTAAAGATAAGCGGCAGGTAACCGTAGTCGATAATTTTGATCCCTTTTATGACCGAACCTTAAAAGAGCATAATATATGGGAACATCTTAATCACCCTAATTATAAACTTTTTGAACTGGACATTTGCGACTTTGAAGCGTTAAAAGAGAACCTTCGGGAAGATTATGACGTAATAGTTCATTTAGCCGCCAAGGCGGGAGTTCGTCCCTCCATTTTAGATCCTACCGGCTACCAACGGGTTAATGTACAAGGTACTCAAAATCTTTTGGAATTTGCTAAGGATAAAGCGATACGCCAGTTCGTATTCGCTTCGTCTTCTAGCGTTTATGGGATTAATCCGAATGTTCCATGGTGTGAGCGGGATCACGTTTTAATGCCGATTAGTCCTTATGCGGCAACTAAAGTATCCGGTGAATTACTGGGCCATGTTTATAGCCATTTGTATGGAATCCGTTTTATTGCATTGCGGTTTTTTACGGTTTACGGCCCCAGACAAAGACCTGATTTAGCTATTTATAAGTTTGTCAGACTGATCTCCCAAGGTGAACAGATCCCATTTTACGGCGATGGGACTTCATCCCGGGATTACACCTATATTGACGACATTATCAAAGGAATCAGCGCCGCCATTGTCTATAACAAGTCCGAATACGAAGTGGTGAATCTGGGAAACAACCGGACTGTAACTTTGAATGAATTAATTGAGATCATCCAGGAAGAGCTGCAAGTTAAAGCTAGAATAAAACCGATGCCAATGCAATCCGGCGATGTTTTTCGGACATTCGCCGACCTAGAAAAAGCCGGCAGGCTTTTTAGTTATCAGCCTACAACTGATATCAGGGAGGGAATTAGATCCTTCATCCAATGGTTTAAGGCAAATAGGGTTTCGGTATTTAATTCGGGATTCCGAAATAATTTTTAAGTAAGGAAGGGATTTCTGATGAGCGAGTATAAGGTTGAATTATCTATTGTCGCGCCGGTATACAACGAGCGTGATAATTTAATACCGCTAACTGTGAAAATTATGGACGCATTAAGCGGTAAAATCAGTTCCTACGAAATCATTTATATCGATGATGGAAGCACTGACGGCAGTTCGGAATTGTTGGATAAACTTGCCGCCGAACACCCTGAAGTAAGGGTGTATCATTTTACAGATAATAACGGGCAAACTGCGGCTTTTGCGGCGGCTTTTCAAAAGGCCGAGGGCAGGTTGGTAGCTACGTTGGACGCTGATTTACAAGTCGATCCGGCCGATATTTTTAAATTGTTGCCGTTAAGCGATGAATATGACCTGGTTTGCGGAGTACGGTCCGATCGGCACGACAGTATGGTTAAAAAGATTTCATCTTTAATCGGTAACGGGGTCCGCAACTGGTTAACCCATGAAGAAATACAAGATACGGGATGCCCGTTAAAACTATTTAAGAACGAAGTTGTCAAAAGTTTTTGCCTTTTTGAAGGAATGCACCGTTTCTTCCCCACCTTGGCCAAGATGAACGGTTATCGGGTCACCCAGGTAACGGTCAACCATTACCCGAGACAATATGGGAAGTCCAAATACGGGATCGCCAACCGGGCCTGGAAGGGATTAAAGGATACCCTGGCGGTTAGATGGATGCAACGAAGGTGGATTAATTATAAAATTAAAGGTGATGTTTGAGATGTTTTGGATAATTTTTGGTTTTGTAGGCCAAGCGGTTTTCTCATTGCGTTTTATCGTCCAGTGGGTTGCTTCCGAAAAAGAGAAGAAAAGTGTGGTTCCGGTAATGTTTTGGTATTTAAGTATCGTCGGAAGTATCATTTTATTAATCTATTCAATTTATCGTAAAGATCCGGTCTTTATCTTGGGGCAGTTAACTGGTGCGTTTATATATTTTCGGAATTTGGTCCTGATCAAAAATCAAAAGCAAGAAGTAAATTAAGGAGTGAAAAGTTTGCCTAAAGAAAGTAAGATAGATCGCAGGTATTTGCTCTATTGCGCCTTAATGGGTATTGCCTGTTTACTCCTTTTTGTCTACAATATCAGCTGTTATGATCTCTGGTCCCCTGATGAACCGCGTTACGGAGAAGTCGCTCGGGAGATGATGGTTAATCATAATTGGGTTATCCCGCATTTGAACAATCATATTTATTACGAAAAACCTCCGCTCTACTTTGTTGGAACCGCATTGTTTGCATGGATTTTTGGGAAAATGACCGTGGTGACCGCCAGATTACCGGTGATTTTTTTAGCTAGTTTGTTGGTCGGGATCGTAGCTTATTTTACCGGAAAAAAATTAGGCAAAACAATTGGATTGTTAACAGGAGCGATTTTAGCCACCACTTTAAATTATAGTTGGTTGGCAATGCGATTGAACCTGGATCTGCCTTTGATTTTTTGTACGACCCTCGCCCTGCTGCTTCTCTATGAAGAGTGCGGCTGTGATCGACCTTCTTTCCGATCTTATCTGGCGTTTTTATTGATGGGTTTAGGATCGTTGATTAAAAGTCCCATAGCTTTATTGCCGGCAGTTATAATTATTATTTATGCCCTGATAACCAAAGAAAGGCCTAAATTAAAGAATATCAATTGGGTTAAAGGTTTCCTGATTTATTTGGTGGTAGTCGGTATTTGGATTGGTGCGGCTTTTAAAGCCGCCGG
>JBLNDC010000472.1:0-3787 GCA_050261255.1 Bacteroidota bacterium | reverse complement strand
CCGGGCTTTATGGCATAAGGTATGGAATTAACAGGACATGCGGGAAGGGGTGGAATACAAACCGCCTGCCCGATTTGGAGATTCGCCGGATCTAACCCGGAATTTGCTGAAAAAAGTACGTCAAATGGAACATTGAATTTTTGGGCGATTGAATAAAAGGAATCTCCTGCTTGAACAAGGTAAATTCTGCTCCCGCTGGGACAAGGAGCCGGAGGTTCAAGAGCAGGCATGCAAATTTTTTGTCCAACTTGAAGATTATTGGGATCAATTCCCGGATTGGCGGCCGTAATCGCTTCAACCGTGGTATTGTAGCGTTTAGCTAAAACGGAATAGCTATCTCCGGGTAGAATTATATAAGGAAATGTACCGGAAGGGCATTGTTGAACCATCATCTACACCTCGCTTATTCTTTCTATCATGGCCGGCTTTTGGGACATGATGCATATTAGATATTTAATTCAACTTATATAGGATATTTTATTGAGAAAAAAGAATAAGGTTCTGTGCGAAAGTAATAAAGAATGAAATTACACAATTAGAGATAATTGACAAAAGAATGATTATCAAATATGATATATCTATATAAATTTAAAGGAGGTACGTACATATATGAAACGGAAGTTGGGTTTGGTTCTATTGATTGGGGCAATGTTACTTTCTTTATTTGTTGGCAGTTCCATCGTTGCAAATGCGAATGCGGTTATTTTGAGTGAAGATTTTGGCGCGAAAGATTTGGATACTTTTTATAGCGCCGCTTACAAATCTTTAAAAAATGATCCTTCCAAGCCCTTGTACATTGCTACCGGGGGAGAATGTGTCATTGAGAACGGCGCCTTTACCCTTGGTAACAGCAGATTTACTATCGGAGCCTTGGACAAAGAACCGACCACCGCTACTACGACTCCTGGAGGAACTTTGGATTTAAGTAAACCTTATAAAATCTCCTTTAAAGTTCTTGCGGTAAGCGGTAATACAGCTAAGAAACTTCAAGTATATGTGGACAATAATACGACTGGGATGGCTAATTCCCCACTCGGCGGCGCATCCAGAGTTTTAAGCGTACCGTTGAGCGATGTTAAAGCCGGCAGTACCATTGAAATCAAACCAGAAGTTGGTACAGCTAATTCCTTTATCCAACTTCGAGTTGAATCCGAAGGTTCAGTAGTCATTGATGACTTGCTCATTGAGAGCTTGTAATAGATAAATTTGTTAGAGAATTTAATGTTTTAGGACATGGGTTGATCTCCCCAAGTCCACTTAATAACAATTCAGCCTGCGGAATTCCGCAGGCTTGATTTTTAGATAGTCGCCAACCCCGGCTCGCCGGGGCACGTGAAAGGATGAAAATAAGGCAATTAAGGAACCACTAATTAATACTAATGAACACGAATTAACTTCCAAACCGTTCCTGTTTTAAAGGTTTTGTTAGTGTGAATTCGTGTGCATTAGCAGTTTGTCCTAATTCTCCGAAGCATTTAACGTTTCAAGCTCGACGTTTTCCACAATTTTATAATTTTAGATTGATTTCCAATCAATTTTGAATAATAATTAAGATAGGGAATAATAATTTTTGAAGGGAGGTAACTAGTCACGGCATTAACTTCAAAAGGGGGAAACCAAGTGATTACTATTACTTATGGTTGGCTCGAAGAAGAAGTGTCTTGGCGACTAAACAATGTTACGGATAACCCTCAAAAGATTCCAACGTCGGGCACTGCTATAACGGAAATAAAAGCAAAAATTGAAGCGGAACGAGCGAAAGCGTTAATCGAGGAATCATTGAAATGAAAGAGGCCTAGGCCTCTTTTATTATGGTTGTAATTATGTAAAACTGAATTTGAAATTTGTGTGAAAAAAAGTCATTCTAATAGAATTATGTCAAAAATAAAATATAATTTAATGTTGGAAGATTGTTTACAATGGGATTAGTTGATGAGAAATAATAAATTTTTTAGAGTATTCCCTCGAATTCCTTATGATTGAAGCTATAATTAATATGACAGACAATAATTTCAATCGATCTTGTTCGAAATAAGATAATAACAATTAATTAATATAAGGAGGAGACATTATGGAGACGCATATTTTAGAAATAGCGGAACGGATTAGAGGCCTGCGGGAGATTTTAAATATTTCAGCGGAAGAAATGGCGGAAGCTACGGGAACCACAATTGAACAATACCTGGCGGCGGAGAGCGGAAATTCCGATTTCACCTTTACCTTTCTCCTAAATTGCGCCCAAAGGTTTAAAGTGGATATCGTGGAACTGCTCACCGGGAGCAATCCGACCCTTTCGTTTTACACAGTAGTCAAAAAAGGGGAAGGGCTTCCCATTGAACGCCGTAAAGGTTTTGATTACAAACATTTGGCCTATCTTCTTAGAGATAAAATGATTGAGCCGTTCTTGGTGACAGTGCCATACCGACGGGAAGACCAGGACAAACCTTTGTATTACTCAACCCATGCGGGCCAGGAATTTGATTATATCTTAAAAGGCAGCCTCCGGATTGATCTCGATGGCCATGTAGAGGTCTTAAACGCCGGCGACTGTGTGTTATATGATTCGGGCCATTCCCACGGAATGATCGCTATCAACGGCGCTGATTGTCAGTTCTTGGCAATTGTGATTCCAAAACCTAACGCAACAAACAAGTAGTTGCTAAATAACGAACCTGAATTTTAAACCGGCTCAAGAAAGGGATAACACCGTTTCTCCAAGAGCTTAACGAAAGGACAGACTAAACAATGCAGGGTCTTCACTTAAAGTATGTAAATGAAACGTATGATGAAAAAGGAATGCTTAAAACTTTCAGTCTGAATGTTCCGGACGATTTTAATTTCGGATATGATATAGTAGACGAGTTGGCAAGGTTGGAGCCTAATAAAATAGCGATGGTATGGTGCGATGAGACTGGCGACGAGAGGGTATTCTCTTTTGCCGATATCAAGAAATACAGCGATAAAACGGCTAACTTCTTCAAAAGCCTCGGAATTGGAAAAAGCGATATGGTAATGGTAATCCTGAGGCGGCATTATGAATTCTGGTTCTCCATGGTGGCATTGCATAAACTCGGCGCTGTCGCCATTCCCGCCACCTCACTTCTTACCACCCATGACCTTGTTTACCGTTTCAATGCCGCCAAGGTTAAAGCAGTGGTCTGCACGGCAACGGGCGATGTGGCAAATTATGTTGATGAAGCTCAGTCCCAGTGTCCTTCGGTTGCCGTAAAAATCATTGTCAAAGGTGAAAAGGACGGTTGGTATAGTTTCACTGAGAATATGGAAGCCGCGTCCGAAATATTTGAGCGGCCCCGGGAAGTTCAAGAGCAAAAAGTAACCGATCCCATGCTCATTTACTTTTCCTCCGGCACCTCCGGTATGCCTAAAATGGCTTGCCATAATTTTGCTTATCCCTTGGGGCATATTGTCACCGCCAAGCACTGGCAGAATGTCGATCCTGAGGGGCTGCACCTTACTGTTGCCGATACCGGCTGGAGCAAAGCTGTCTGGGGGAAGCTGTACGGCCAATGGTTAATGGAGGCCGCGGTTTTTGTTTATGACTTCGATAAGTTCGCCCCAGCCGATCTGCTCGCCAAGATTGAAAAGTACAGAATTACTACGTTCTGTGCGCCGCCTACGATCTACCGTTTCTTTATCAAGGAAGGTATGGAAGGGTTTGACCTTTCTTCCCTTAAGTATGCCACTGTAGCCGGGGAAGCGCTAAATCCCGAGGTGTTTAATAAGTTTTATCAATATACCGGGTTGAAATTGATGGAGGGTTTTGGAC
>JBLNDC010000471.1:0-2590 GCA_050261255.1 Bacteroidota bacterium | reverse complement strand
AAGCATCCAATCATGATGACTAAAAACGTATTGACCCCGACTGCTTGAGTTACCACATACCGATCGAACGAAAAACCAAAGGTCAATAAAGACAATAATAAGATCGGGATAAAAAGTTTACTTGTTAAATGAGTTCGTTGCATATGTCCACCCCTTTTGGGCTCTTACTCCTCAGGATATTTTTTGCCCCGGTTAGGCTGAAGCGGCTTGGATACTTGGGGGCGCTTTAAAAGCATCCAATGAGGCGCTCTAAATATTGAGTCAAGTATACCGGTCGTTTGCCGTGGCCCCCAAGGCGCCGTGTATGGGGAACCGAAAGAAGATAGACCGGCAATATGAACCGCAATAAAGACTGAACCCAGAATAAAGCCATACAGACCTAAGAATGAAGCGCTTAAAAGTAAGATATATTTTAAAATCCGCCAAGTTAAGCCAATCGGATATTGGGGACTTGAAAAAGAAGCAATAGTGGAAATACCTACTACAATCAGAGTAGGAGTAGAAATGAAACCGGTCTGGATTAAAGCAAATCCGATAATAAGACCAAAAGTAGCTCCTAAGGTCTGATTAGTACCACGCGGCAGCCTTAATCCCGCTTCTCTGAGTAGTTCCACCATCATTTCAGCAATCAGAACTTCCCAATAAAGGGGAAACTGCATTCCGATTCGAAATCCAGCTATGGTTAGACCGAAACTAATCGGTAAGAGCTGAGGGCTGCTACCAATCAATGCAATATATAAACCAGGTAATCCAATAGCTAAAAGATTACCTACAAATCTGACAATCCGGATTAGGCTACCTGCCCAATAATCGAAATAATAATCATCGGGTGCCTGATAAAGATCGTTTAAAGTAATCGGGACAATAATGACCTCCGGGGCATGGTCAGTCATAATTGCTACTCGACCTTCCAAAATGGAAGCAACGACTTTATCAGGCCGTTCTGAAGTCAAAGACAGTGGAAGTGTAGTCCTTTTATTATCTTTAATAAATTCTTCCAGATCCCCGGTTCTAAAACACCGTCGATATCAATCTTAGCCAACCTTTTTTTTACTTCCAACACCAGATCAGGGTTAGCCACATCCGATAAATATACAACTGCTAGTTTGGTTTGGGTACGACGGCCAATAATTAATTCATCCGCTTTAAGATGAGGATCAGGCAAACGGCTTCTAATCAAGCTAAGATTATCATAGATATCTTCAATAAAACCGTCTCGTGGACCACGAATTGATGATTCATTGACCGGTTCGGAGGGGACTCTTTTAATCATTGAACTGGTTAATACGGCAAATGGTTCTTGATTAGGCAAATAAACCAGTGTTGCACCACGAGATAAATAATAATGGAGCGGTGTATCCGGGGTAGCATTAAACAATTTACCAACAGCAGCAAAGGCAGCTCCGGTAAATGAATTAGCATTATTTTGGGTTAAAATATTAATAACCGGAGTTGGATCAGCCAAGCCGCGAAAGAAAGCAATTTGAACCGAAACCCGCCCTCTGGAATCTATACTGCGAATCTCCAGGTCAATCGGGTTATTAAGAATATCTTTCAGTTCAGAGATGGAAGCATTAATATTTATTGTCATAAACTTAGTATTTTACTATTTATGCTGTTTTATCCAATCAATAGACTATCCTAAAAGAGATAAAAAGGGAAAAGCGGCTACATTAAGCCCAAACCGTAAGAATAAAACATAGATTAAAGGATCACACTTTAATTGTTAACCTAGGAATAACTTAATCAAAGAGTTGTGAAAATGAAACTAGCATCGGAAGACGAATTTATTCGAGGGGCTATCGCAGGTTCAATAAGTGCTATAGCTATTTGTTTGGCCTTGGAAGTCTTAGAAAAGTTCAGTCTAGTCGAGCACTGCTGGCTTTTTATGGCAGGGGAAGCGGTTATGCAGTTTAAGCATAGCATTTGGCAAGCAGTTTTTGCTTTCTTGATCCATCTCGGAGTAGGTGTTTTTTGGGGCGTAATCATAGCCTTCCTTTTCTCAAAGGTTTTTTCGGATAGATATTACATTCTCAAGGGTTTGGTATTTGGGTTAACCATATTCTTTCTACACCTGGGACTTTTAGATAAGGCTTTACACTATCCTGCAAAAATGCGGGAAGAAACATTAACCGTTTTCTTTATATTTTTAAGTTATTTACTCTATGGTATGTTAACTGCTTTCATTCTTAAGAAAGTACCCGGAAAGGAACAGGTTAGGGGAGGTTGAGACTGATCTGTCAATCTGGAAGGCCCGATCATCTTCTAGCTTTCCATCCGGTAGTATAACAGGGAGAAAGCTAGGCGGGCACACCCATTTTAATAATCTTGCGCCGGTGACGGAAGACCGGCAGATATTTGATTGCCGGCATTCGGTAAAGTAAGTTCCGTGATTTGACGGTTGAAAGATTTAATGGGTTTTCAAAGAAAAAAATAAACCATTGAAGGGCAGTCGTTGGCAGATGTGAGTTGTAAAAATGGCGGATAGAACGATTTTGGACATAAAAAAACGGTCTGGCGAAATCTCGCAAACCGTTGCTCTTATTGATGGTGGACCACCAGGGACTCGAACCCTGGGCCCGCTGATTAA
>JBLNDC010000470.1:0-3011 GCA_050261255.1 Bacteroidota bacterium | reverse complement strand
ATGCCGGACCGACCAGGGTCGCCCGCTTGGGCCGGATACCCCGGATCGCAGAGACCGTCCATTATGTAAGGCGGGTAACCGATAACTACCGGCATTTACAACGCCAGTTTCGAATGGCGCTCTACCGAATGAGTATCAAACCTTCATACCCCGATGTCTTTAGTTCCGTTACTCACCGGAAGCAATCCGCTGCGAATATGCAAACCGGTAATACTTCCACTTGCTCAGGCAAACCGAACCACTTGAAACTTACGGTGATTGATCTGGATGACAGCACCTATAAGTTTGTGATACGCCCCCAATTTAGCGGCTGTCTTTATCCAGGCTTAAAAAAAATGCCTCTACGTCGCAGCCTGAAAGGGAATTGGTTTTGGAGATATCGGACCTTAAAAGGTCTGATCGGACTTGCTTAAGCACGGACTTCCATTGATCATTGATGGTCCCTTGTATTCTTGCAGTTTTCATACGGGATAATAATGTTATCAGCTTCCTGACCGAACCCTGGAGATCATCCCAGATTGCTTGATTGGTAAGCCGGATTACCAAGTATCCCGCCTCGGTTAATTTCCGTTCTTTCACACTGTCTCTGCCGTTCTGAACTGTGCTTAAATGAGTGTAGCCATCCACTTCAACGACCAGCCGGTATTCGGGAAAGAAGAAATCCACTTCGTAACTTTCCACCTGCTGATTCTGGATAAACTTCAGCTTTTTAGCCCGCAAAGCGCGGGCCAGACGCTGCTCGGCACCGGTACGGCTGGAGATACGGTTCATGGTCCGATGATCACCTTGACCGTGGGCTGATTCCATTCCATATCCTTTCCTTCATATACCATATACTGGATAATCGTTGACATCCGCTTGACATTCCCGTATACTTTAAATGAATTCGTCTTATCTTTGGGATGATTATATAATTCGCTTTTATAACGACAATTCCTATACCATCGCTCAAAGCCCATCACCGGAAACTTTGGGCGAAAGAATAATAATGAAACAAAGCAAGGTGAAACCTTTGAGCAATAGTGATTGTATCTATCCCATTAGCGCGGTGATGAACATGACCAAGCTGACTGCTCGCCAGATTCGGTATTATGAAACTTACGGATTGATCAAACCGGCCCGTTCTAAAGGAAATCAACGCTTATACACTCCGGCCGATGTTGAAAATCTGCAATTGATTAAAAAACTGCTGGATAAAGGTTTAAATCTTGATGGAATCAAGGCGATCTTAACCGGAAGTAAACCATTGGAAGGAACGCCCAATCCTCCGGCTACCCCGTCCCAGTCGGGGCTAGCGGCAAATGCGCCCAATCCTGCCGCTCCCAAGCTAACTTCGCTCTACCCTGTCAATAACCAGGAAGCGTTGAACCAATTGTTACAATCGAAACGAAAATGAAGGTGTGATAATGACTCAGGACGAGGTCGTCAAATCTTGTCAGGATCGGAATGTTCGTTTTATACGAATGCAATTCACCGATATTCTCGGCTCGGTAAAGAATGTATCCGTACCGGTCAGTCAATTGAACAGGGCCTTGAACAGCGAGATCATGTTCGATGGATCCTCGATTGAAGGTTTTACCCGGGTGGAAGAGTCGGATATGATTCTCAAACCCGATCTGAATTCATTTACCATATTCCCTTGGCAACCTCAGGATGGGCCGTCCGCCAGGGTCATTTGTGATATTTACACTCCGGAACTGGCACCCTTCGATGGGGATCCTCGTTTTGTACTGAAGAAAACCATTGCCGAAGCGGAAGCTTACGGATACCACATCAATATCGGCCCCGAATGTGAATTTTTCCTTTTTAAATCCAACGAAGACGGTACCCCTTCCATTGTCACCCATGATAAAGGAGGGTACTTCGATCTATCCCCTAATGATCTCGGGGAAGACGCCCGGCGCGAGATCGTTTTGGCCTTGGAGGAGATGGGCTTCGAGATTGAGGCGTCCCATCATGAGGTGTCACCCGGACAACACGAGATTGATTTCAAATATGCCGA
Organism: Bacteroidota bacterium; assembly: GCA_050261255.1. Taxonomy (GTDB): domain Bacteria; phylum Bacillota; class UBA4882; order UBA8346; family UBA8346; genus JAAYHS01. The sequence continues at coordinate 1,009 of JBLNDC010000470.1, read as the reverse complement.
CCCCTTAATGACCGCCGACCGGGTGACTACATTAAAGTTCATTACCAGAATTATCGCCCAACGTCATAACCTGCACGCCACGTTTATGCCCAAACCGATTTTCGGTATCAACGGATCGGGAATGCATATCCATTTATCCATCTTTAAAGACGGGACTAATATTTTTTACGATACTGCAGCCAAAAATCAACTGTCCCAACTCGCTTTGTACTTTATTGGCGGTGTTTTAAAACATATCAAAGGCCTGACAGCGATAACCAATCCTTTGGTAAACTCTTATAAACGCTTGATCCCCGGCTATGAAGCCCCGGTTTATCAATGCTGGTCGGTCTCCAACCGCAGCGCCCTGATTCGGGTACCGGCGGGTAGAAACAATAGCACGCGGATTGAGATTCGTAATCCCGATCCTTGCTGCAATCCTTATTTGGCTTTCAGCCTAATCATCCGGGCCGGTTTGGACGGAATCATCAATCAAATCTCCCCCGGGGAACCGATCCAAAAAAATGTCTATACCATGACCGATGTTGAACGCTCCTTGGGAAATATATCCGGTTTACCGGAGAATCTATGGGCCGCCCTGGTAGAAATGGAGAAAGACCCCCTGGTACGAGAAACCTTAGGCGACCATATCTTCGAACGATACCTCAAGGCCAAATCCATCGAATGGGAAGTTTATCGTTCCCAAATTCATCAATGGGAGATCGATCAGTATCTGGGCATCTTTTAACCTCTAATCCATCAGTTGGAAGTGTTTCTCCAGATCGTACAGGATTTCTTCCGGTTGCCTGCCGCGGGCATTCAGCACCCAACCGTGAGTGACCCTGGTTGAATCCCCGGTAAGGTTTTCATCAAGCCCGGTGATGATCACTGCGTCAACAGCGTTTAGATCCTGCTTTTGAGGATCTCTTTCCAGGTCCACCACACGGTAACCCTTATCCTCCAAATACGGTTTTAAAACTTGAATCCCCGGCTCCAGAGCAACTGTTCTTTGCATTGTAAATTCCTCCTC
>JBLNDC010000469.1:0-3191 GCA_050261255.1 Bacteroidota bacterium | reverse complement strand
ACTGGCAGACGCGTACGTTTGAGGGGCGTATGGGCAACCGTACCGGTTCAAGTCCGGTCCTGGGCACCATCATCTTAATAAAAGCTAACCGGACCAAAGTCTAAAATCCATCCAGACTTTAATCCGGTTTTTTTATACTTATTATGTAATTTCTTAATATAAGATATAACCGAATTTTAACTTAAACTATGTTCTTAAGAAAGGTTGATTGAAATATTCCTAAACTTAAAACAGCAAGTACGTATTTTGCTCCCAAAGAGTTCGACTCTGGGCTCAGCCTGCAATCAACGGAATCCATTGCAAATCAGCGACTGCTTCATCCGCGTTATCAGCGTAATTAGCGATATTTGCGTAATCTGTGATTTACTCCCTATCATTTAGCTTGACCACTATCCCCCCGATCGCGGCTGCAAAACCATTATAGATCAAAGCTCCCACCATGCTGATGATTCCGGCCATCAAGCCATAAGCCAAGCTGGCCAGGATCACCCCGATGATGGCGGCTCCAGCCTGTAAAGTGCCGCCTCCCGGGCTAATGGCTCCCAATTCCAACCCAATGGTTTTTAGAGATGCGCCGGTGATTAACAGGACAATACTGGTTAACAATCCGAAAACGACCCCTACAATAAAATGAAATTTAAAAACTGAACCCGGCCCGATCTTTTTAATCTCGTAGCTCTTCATCATTATCCCCCTCCCATGCTTAAACTCTCTACAGAATTCTATGGGAGACAAGGGTTGAGTATGACATAAATTAGAATCCAGAAGGCAGAAGTCGGGAGTCAGAGGATGTAGTTCAGTCTGACTATTTATCTCTACTGCACCAGAATTATCTCCTTTGAACAGGGGGTCAGCAACTCCGGGCCATTTTGTTTAACAACTACCGTATCCTCGATCCCCACAACTCCAACTCCGGCCAAAGCTACCTTGGGTTCGACGGCTACCACCATATTTTCCTCCAATAACTGCTCCATCTTAGGGGCGATGAAAGGAGGCTCGTCCAATTCCAGCCCGATACCATGCCCGACAAAGCGTACTTTTTCAGTCCAAAGGCCCATGAACTCTGCGGCGTAACCATATTCGGCCACTAATTGTTCCGCTCTGCGGTATGCATCTTCCCAAGTTGCTCCCGGCTGTAAAATTTCCATGATTGACTCCTCGATAACGGTCATTCTTTGATAGGCTTCGATAACCTCCGCCGCAGGCTCGCCCCAACAGAACATCCGTGTCTGGTCTACATGATATCCGTCATAGTTAAATGCATAGTCCAGCGTTACCGGCGCTCCTTTAGGGATCGGCTCCCAGCCGGCGCCAAAAGAAACCGCCGCCGAAGTCCCTATCCCGGCGCAAACCCCGTCAAATTTTGTTCCGGCCAACGAATTAACTCCCGCGGAGCAAACTCCCAAACCCATCTCAATGCCTTCGCGGCGGCAACGGACCAGACCGGTATGGCCCATCTCCCGTAGATATTTTTCAATTAAGGCGCTTAACTCAAGTTCAGACATTCCCGGCCTGAAACCCGACTTTACCACTTCCGGTAATCCCGCCATAATCTTCCCGGCTTTCGCTTGGATCTTGATTTCCGTCTCCGACTTTACCAACCTAAGGCCCCTGATCTCCCATGAAAGATCAACCACTTCGGCTTCGGGGACCAGTTGCTGCCAACGTTGGACCGAGGCGTATGAGATACTGTCGAGAGTGAAACCGATTCGCTGCACTTGGTTCCAGCGACGCCGGGACATTATGGCTAACAAATCCTTGCTGTTATTAAATGCTTCTAATTGAAGATGTGCCGCTTCAGCTTGAATCCGCTGAATCGCTTTCCTCGCCAACAGCAGCCCCGGACCCTGCGCCGGTATTACCAAGTAAAGGGGTTGCGCTGAACCGGTATAGTAATAAAGATCCGAATTTTGATTGATAATCGCGAGATCAATCTCTTTAGATCTTAATACCTCTTGTAACCGGTCGATTCGTTCCCGGTACTCCTCTGGAGCAAAAACCGACATCTTGTCACCTCCGACAGTATGATTAAACCCAAAGTACCCATACTCCAACATTTTTTTACCCACGAAGGACAGTTTCTAATAAATAACTTTATTTAAAGGATATTCAACAATCCCTTGAGCCCCGGCGCGTTTTAACTGCGGGATAATATCCCGGACCTTATTTTCATCGCTGATTACCTCCAGGGCGATCCAATCCGGGTCGGATAAAGTCGAGATCGTGGGGTTCTTCAAAGAATCTAAAATGGCCAATATTTTATCCATATCTTTTTTAGCCAAGTTCATTTTGAGCCCAACCTTGCCTTCAGCCATTAAAGCGCCTTTTAATAACATGGCGATATTCTCTATTTTTTGACGTTTCCAAGGGTCTTCCCAAGCCGCCTTATTGGCTATTAACTGATTTTTCACCAACAAAACCGTGTCAATAATCCTCAATTTATTAGCCCGCAGCGAACTTCCGGTCTCCGTAATCTCCACAATCGCGTCCGCCAGCACCGGCGGTTTTACCTCAGTGGCGCCCCAGGAAAACTCGATTGTCGCTTTTACTCCAAACCGGTTAAAATAATCTTCGGTTACATGAATCAGCTCGGTGGCAACCCTTTTCCCATCTAAATCCTCTGCTTTTTCAAAAGGGGAATCATTAGGGACCGCCAACACCCACCGGCAAGGGTTCAAGGTTTGTTTCGAATAAACTAGATCAGCGACGGCGACTACATCGGAATGATTGTCTAAGATCCAATCATTGCCGGTAATTCCAACATCCAAGACTCCTTCCTCCACATAACGGGACATCTCCTGGGCCCGGATCAACATCCCATCCAATTCCGGATCGTCAATCGTCGGATAATAGGAACGTTCATGAGCTGAAATATTGAACCCGGCCTTTTTAAATAGGCGGAAAGTTGACTCTTGCAAACTGCCTTTCGGTAAACCAAATTTTAATTCCAAACCAACCACTCCTTATTGACAAATATGAAAACAAAACCGCCAATTGATGCTGATAATACTGAGACTAATCAAACCAGCTTTCGGTAAATGTTATGGATTATTCGCCAAATTTTTCTGTATTCCTACTCAGAAAATAATACGCCGATTAAAGATTTAACCGCTAATACACGCGAATTGACGCTAATTAATCTCTGGTATCTTAAAGGTTTTATTTGCGTTTATTAGTGTTCATTAGCGGTT
>JBLNDC010000468.1:0-2985 GCA_050261255.1 Bacteroidota bacterium | reverse complement strand
ACCTATGAGATGGATTGTTTTGGGAGGACTACTAAAATCATTGATCCATCCGGTAAAAATAATATTCATTTAAAATACCAGGGTTTTATTTTAGAATATATTGAGGACTCCATGGGCCGAAAAATACATTTTGATTATCAGGAGGCTTTATTATGGTCCCGGATAAAAAAGATCCGGGTGGAGAATGACCCATATCAAAGAGAGATTCATTACACGATCAGCCCGGGGGGGCTGTTGAATCAAGCGGTTGATCCGGGTGGAAGGGTTTCCGGTTATGATTATGAGCCAAGGCTTCTTCTGGAAGGAAATGTCACCTTCAAAGTCAATATCGCCCAAATCGTCGCTAAAATAATACTTAAGGAATATCTGTAAGCGTAAAACCTTGCACACATAGAAAAATAAGATATTGCATGAGATAATATTCCGAAAAAGCTGTAGGAGAATATTATCATGCAAAAAGCCAAAAAGCAACCGGAAGATCGAATAATATGGGAAAAAAGGTTTAATGAATTTCAGGCCAGCGGAAAAACCCAAGCGGCTTGGTGTAAAGAAAAAAATATCAACCCGAACACCTTTAACTTTTGGTATTTAAGACTGAAAAGGGAAAAAACACAGCCTGAGAAACAGACCAAGAAATCAGTAAAATGGCTGGCAATAGATACAAAAAAAATCGGAATAAACCCCGAAACGAACATTGTGGCAACCCCACGCCAAGCAATTGACATCAAAATAGCCAATATGACCATTGAAGTTAAACCGGGATTTAAACCGGAACATTTATTAAATATCGTAAAAACCTTAAGCAAGCTATGCTGAAACTAGCAGACCCGGTCAAAGTATACCTTGCCTGCGGCAGCACCGATATGCGAAAATCCATTGATGGATTGGCCGTTATTGTACAAGAAAGTTTTCGAGTAGACCTTTTTTCGTCTTGTCTATTCGTATTTTGCAATAAAAATCGAGACAAGCTAAAGATCCTACAATGGGAACACAATGGATTTTGGTTATACTACCGCCGTTTAGAAAAAGGAAAGTTTCAATGGCCAAAGGATGACGGGAGCAGTCCATTAGCAATTAGCGCCAGAGAATTGGGCTGGCTGCTGGATGGTTTATCTTTGGAACAACAAAAAGCGCATCCTAAAGTTAACGTAAGCAAAGTCATTTAAAATGCTTGTTAACACAGAAAAAATCCAAGTTAGTTTTAAAGGAATTGAATAGTGAATGTAGAATTATCAACATATGATAAATATAGAGCCGACAGCAGTTGAGAATCTTCAAATCGAGAATACCCTTTTAAAACAAGAAAACGCGGAACTTAAAGCCAAAGTAAACCGGTTTGAAGAACAGTTTCGCTTAAGCAAACAGCGGGAGTTTGGACGTTCCAGCGAAAAAAGCGCCCCTGAACAACTCGGCATATTTAACGAAGTCGAAGTGGAAGCTAGGCCGGATGCCCCGGAACAGGCCACTATAGAAATCAACTATACCCGCCGTAAAGCAAAAGAAACCAAAGAAGAAAAGCTTAAAAATGTTCCGTTAGAAACCATAGAATACCGTTTACCGGAAGAAGAACAAGTATGTTCATGCTGTGGCGGACCGCTACATGAAATGAGCACGGAAGAAAGAATTGAAATTGAATATGCGCCTCCGAAAATCTCCGGTATAAAACACATCAGATACATTTATTCCTGCCGTAACTGCGAAAAGAACGAAATCAGCACGCCAATAAAAACAGCGCCGGCGCCGAAACCGGTTTTGTCCGGAAGTATCGCTTCCCCATCCATGATTGCCTGTGTGATGAGCCAAAAATTCGTGATGGGGCTGCCGTTATACCGGCAAGAACAAGATTTTGAAAGACAAGGAATCAGCATTTCCAGACAGACGATGGCAAACTGGATGATCCAAGCCTCTGACCGGTGGCTAAAGCAAATATATGAGAGAATGCGTGAACATCTGCTTGCCAAAGACATTCTGCATGCCGATGAGACAACGCTTCAGGTTCTGCATGAACCGGGTCGAAAAGCGGAATCGACTTCGTATATGTGGCTATATCGTACAGGAAGAGACGGACCGCCGATTATCCTATATGATTATCAGACTAGCCGGTCGGGTAAACATCCGTCCGGATTTCTAAAAGAATTTAAAGGCTACCTGCATACGGATGGGTATGGGGGTTATAATGACCTGCCCAATATAATCCATGTGGGATGTTGGGCGCATGCCCGTCGGAAATTCGACGAGGCCTTAAAAGCGTTGCCTACGTCGCAAAAAAATACGCCGACAGTAGCCGGGGAAGGATTGGATTTTTGCAATAAACTTTTCGCGATTGAGCGGGAATTAGCTGAGGTTACACCGGATGAAAGACATAAAAAACGTATCGAACATAGCCGCCCAGTGCTGGATGCTTTCAGAGATTGGCTGAAATATCAGACTCCCAGAGTATTGCCAAAGAGCGCTTTGGGGCAAGCAATCCGGTACTGTCGTAATCAATGGGATAAGTTAGAAGGGTTTATGAAAGACGGCAGATTGGAGATTGATAATAACCGGAGTGAACGCTCCATTAAGCCTTTTGTTATCGGTCGTAAGAATTGGTTGTTTGCAAATACTGCCAAAGGCGCTACAAGTAGCGCTGTGATTTACAGCGTTGTAGAGACGGCTAAAGAAAATGGGTTAAATCCTTTTGAATATTTGAAATTCTTGTTTGAAAAAATGCCGAATATGGATTTGGATGATAAACAGGCTTTTGATGAGATTTTGCCATGGTCGAAGACTTTGCCGGAGGTTTGCAAGGCTAAAAATTAAAAAATAAACCCCACCCGGTTTTGTCAAGGTGGGGTTTGTTTTACGCTTACATCTAATGATGAATTTTTCTCCTATGGAGTTAATGGAGAATGGTTCAATAACCCTGACAGGCTAAGAGCGGCCGAAACTTTCCTTGAAACAATAGATACCAAAGGTGTAGTCGCTGGTGGCGGGTATTACATTCCC
>JBLNDC010000467.1:0-3224 GCA_050261255.1 Bacteroidota bacterium | reverse complement strand
ACTGGTTGTGCTTTTCTAACGCCCAATCATAAGTTGTGTTGGAATATTTTTTAGCCAAGTTCAAACCATTCCGCCATACCTGCTCCTTCCCGCTGGTTTCTTCCCAATAGTTCACCGTTATCTTGTCAAAAGAAGCAATCTGCTTTTGACTCAGTTTTAAAGTAAACTCCGCGCCAATAAACTTCTCCCCTTCAACCAAGTGTGGATTGACGGTTTGATCGGTAACCAGCTTGAAACTGGAGAATAAATTTATCTTGCTACGCCGGGTCCGGGATTGGATACAGTATAAACCATCAGTGAATTGTTTCCTTTCACAAGTCCAGAAATTCAAATCGGTATTTTTTTCTGCGCTGGAACCGGTTCCCTGGGTTTGGTCCCATCCGGCAGCTAGTTCGTAAATGGTATCAAAATCCAAACCGGAACATATTTTCACTTCACCGGAGAAATTCAACGGTTCAAAGATAATCCGTTGACATCCCATGGCAGTATCGACGATATTGGTAAACCGTAAAAAAGTTATCCGCAATTGTTTGTTTTTCGAAGTTGTCCAAATAAACTCCCGTTTTAAAGTGGCATTCCGCATATCAAGAGTTCTCTTGAAATCCGAAAACTTCACTTTAGCCAAGTCTAACTCTTCCCCGTCAATGCTGATTCGAGTGTAAAGCCAATCCACCGCATTGATCATGGTGGCGCCCTCAGTAATAAATCCTTTGAATACTTGAGGATATTTAATGTCCATTATGTCGTACAACTGGCTGAAATAACTACCTAACAAATGATCGCCGGAATAACCTTCTTCAAAGTAACCACGGACGCACATAAACTCGTTGGCTAAAGAGAAGATAGATTCCGACAATCGTTGTTTGGCAGGATCGAACCCTTCCTCGACCACCAACCACGGGTCAACTTTAAAATATTTTTCGGAAGTTTTAAATAAATGCATCTTATGTTTCCTCCTAACCCGGATATGCATGGAAAAAATATAAAACATTCCATTATACAGAATTAACGGATTTATAGTATTAATGATTAATAAAAGTAGGTTTCATTGTTTATATACGAAGCTGATAATAAAATAACTACCGTTAATCCTGTAAATCCTTTCAGACTTTATTTTTTCCATCTTTAAAAGATATCGATGTTAAGAAATTAATTGTTTATCAATGATTTTATTTCATACGATCATATACGTCCTGCAATGTTCCTTGAAACGGTCCCGGCGCTTCCATCTTAATGGAGGCCAAGGCGGCGGCAAATTTAAGCGATTCGGCCACATCATGCTCCATCCGTCGAGATAAATAAGCCGCAAAAGTGGTATCTCCCCGACCGGTACGCCCAACTACGCTACGGTTAGAAAACTTTTCGTAATAGGTCTTGCCACCGGCTCTGGCTAAAACGCCCTCCGCCTGGGTAATGATTGTCTCCGGACAACCCCACTGTTCAAACATAACGGCGGCCTTTTCAATGTCATCCGTGCCGGTCAGTACCTTAGCCTCCACAATATCCAATTTCACCTTGTTCATTTGTTTCACGATCTCTTGTTTTTGAGAGACATCGTTAAAAGCGATTTCACAGGTTACCCGATTCACTTGCCGGACAAAACTCTGCATATCGACTGATAAATTATATCCTTTGGCTTTTAATCCTAAAATCAAGTCAAGATCAAATTCCAGATCGGAAATTCCGGCCAAATGCAGGTGTTTTGTTTTCAAAGGCGGAATTTCATCCAACTTAAATAATCCGGCGCTTTTTCGGATCATAAGCCGTCTTTCGTCTACATTGGCCGTGGGATGGATAACAACTGCGAAAGTGGTCTCCTCCGCGGGGATAACGAATGTATCTATACCAAGTTCCTGCATTGGTTTTAGGATCGGCTCATCCTTTTCGGCCATCTTGGTTATAACTGCGACCTTTTTGCCTATCCGCGACGCCACCATAGCCCCACATAACACCGCACTCCCCGGCGAAACCTTCGTTTCACCCTGGTAAGGCGTAATTTCATCAAAACACATATGTCCTAAAAATGTAATATCGTAGATATTCAAGTTTTCTCTCCGTCCCGAATTTCATTTTCAATCGGAAATATAATTGGTTTCCGATTAACATCAGTCCATTCATACAATATAACTACAATTAAATATAACCGGCATAACCTTACTTTGGTAATGCCGGTTATGGTCTGCATTGAATGCTTAATCCGATAAAATCACCCTTTAATAGCGCCTGAAAATGCGCCCTTGGCAATGTATTTTTGGAAGAATATAAAAATTAACATCGGAATAATTGCAGCTATTACAATTACTGCGGATTGAGTTGTAGCGGGAATGCCATATTGACCTTGAATCATAGCAATACCTAAGGTAACGGTCCGCATCTCCATTTTTTGGAGCAATAACAAGGAGAACGGTAATTCGTTCCACATTGATTGAAAACCAATTATAATTAAAATCCCCATCATCGGTAGGGCCATTGGTGTCGCAATTTTGGTTAATATCCCCCAAGTACTTGCACCGTCGATACGAGCGGATTCAATAATTTCGTAAGGTAAAGTACTAAAATAAGTAGTCATGATATAGGTTCCAAATGGAGCAAAATATGCCGTCCAAACTAGAATAACACCCCAATAAGAATTGGTTAAGCGCATCTTAGCGCATATTTGAAAGATTTGTAAGGATAATAACATCTGTGGAAAGATCATTAAAAAGAGAATGATTAAAAACAATGGTAACCGTAAACGAAAATTCAACCGCCCAAATGCAAAGCCTGCTGTGATACATACAAATAGATAAAATAACATTGCCGACGGAATGAGAATAAAATTGTTTCGAAAGTAATAAAGCAAATTTCCCTGTTCGATTGCTACTTTGTAATTATCCAAGACCCACCGGTTCGGTAGAAAGATTCTGTTATCGATATATTCATTTACCTGTTTGAAGCTGGTTATGAATATGTGAAAAAGCGGATATATCGATATAATTGCGAAGAATATTAATACAAGATAAATAATTAATTTTAAATTTTTATTCATTTTCAGGCCGCCTCATCAATCTAATTTGCATTACCGCAATAATGGCACAAATAAAGAATAAAATTACCGCCCAGGCGCTGGCGTACCCCATTTTCCCGTTAATAAATCCAATTCCATATAAGCCATATTCCAAGGTATAAGTACTATATCCGGGTCCGCCCTGACTAAAAGTATAAATAAATGAAAAAGCTCGGGC
>JBLNDC010000466.1:0-9927 GCA_050261255.1 Bacteroidota bacterium | reverse complement strand
TCATAGCTTTCGGTACAGTCCCCCGCCCCATAAATATCAGGAAGAGTGGTCCGGCAATATTCATCGATGGCTATTCCCCGGTTAACTTTTCCGCCGGCTTCCCTTACCAGTTGAACATTGGGTCTTACCCCTACGGCTATAATTAAGATATCGAATTCGATCTTTCGGCCGCTGGCTAACAAGGCCGAACCGGAGTCAAAGGACCGGATGCCGTCGCTTAAAATAAATTGCAGACCCTGATTTTCCAGATGGGTTCGGACAATTCCCGAGGATTTTTCATCAAGAATGCTCGGTAAGATCCGGTCCGCCATCTCAACCACTGTTATCCGCCCGGCTTTCCCCGCTATCCCTTCGGCGCACTTGAGTCCGATTAATCCGGCGCCCATAATCAGGACTTTGCTATCACGGGTAACCGCCTTTTGAATCGCCTTGGCATCATCTAAAGACATAAAGGTAAAACGTTTTTTGACCTTCTCCAACCCCTCAATCGGCGGCATGAAGGGATCCGAACCGGTTGCCACCAGAAGTTTATCGTAAGCAATACGGTTGCCGTCGCTGATCAGAACTTCTTTACTGTCTACCAGTATCTTTTCCACGGCCTTACCGGTAAAAAGACTACAATTCATCTCCTGGTAAAAATGGTCCGGACGATACTTCATTCTTTCTTCATCTGTTTTCCCGGATAACAAGTATGATATTAGCGGTCGGGAATAAGTGTGGTATTTTTCTTTGGAGATAACGGTAATGGGGCCCTCTTTGTCAAGCTGTCTGATGCCTTCGATACATCCTATGGCTGCGGTAGAATTGCCGATTATTACATAATTCATCCCTGTTCCCTCTCTTCAAATAGGATTGCTTGGTTGGGGCAGCCCTGAACGCAGACCGGCTGTCCGTTGCCGTTTTGCACGCAAAGTTCGCATTTTTGAATTACTCCGTCCTCTGAGGGCATTACGGCCCCATAGGGACAGGATAGAATACAAGTGTAACAACCGACGCATCTTTCCCGATCAACCCTAATGATCCCGTTTTGGATGGACAACGCACCGCTAATACAGCCTTTAACACAGAGCGGCTCCGGACAATGACGGCAAGAGACCGCAAAACTGATACCGTCCTTTTCTTCGATTTTTATTCTAGGGTTAATCTCGATATCTTTTAGGGCTTTGACCATGTCATCCTGGCCTGAGTTGGCGAAAGCGCAATAGTATTCACAAAGATGACATCCCAAGCACCATTTTTCGTTAACATAGATTCTTTTCATCGACGCTTAACCTTCCTATCCCACTATTATTCGCCAGCATGTTTGATGCCCAAGATGGCCAGTTCTTTTTCGTTTAAACCTACCCCACGAAGCATCAACCGGTTACCCTTAAGAGCCTCGATGGAGTTAATTCCCATGCCGCCCATGATCTCCTTAATCTCATGCTGCCAAACCCTTACCAAATTTACTAAACGCCGGTACCCAACATCCGGATTCAGGCGTTTAACCAGTTCCGGACGTTGAGTGGCTATTCCCCAATTGCATTTACCGGTTCCGCAGGAACGGCAGAGATGACATCCCAAAGCCAGTAAAGCCGCAGTGGCAATATAGACGGCATCAGCGCCAAGGGCTATGGCTTTGATAATATCGGCGCTACTTCTAATACTTCCGCCAACGACGATCGATACCTCATTGCGAATGCCTTCGTCCCGCAGCCTTTGATCGACGCTAGCCAGAGCAAGTTCGATCGGGATGCCGACATTGTCCCGAATCCTGGTAGGGGCTGAACCGGTGCCGCCCCGGAAACCGTCAATCGCGATAATATCCGCGCCGCTGCGGGCAATTCCGCTGGCGATGGCTGCTACATTGTGCACCGCAGCTATTTTGACAATAACCGGTTTCCGGTAATTTGTCGCTTCTTTTAAAGAATAGACCAACTGGCGTAAGTCCTCGATGGAATAAATATCATGGTGGGGAGCAGGGGAAATCGCATCGGAACCTTCCGGAATCATCCGAACCTGTGATATGTCTCCGACAATTTTTTCGCCGGGAAGATGACCGCCGATACCCGGTTTCGCTCCCTGACCCATCTTGATTTCAATCGCCGCGCCTGCTTCCAGGTAATCTTTATGCACTCCGAAACGTCCGGAAGCCACTTGGACAATGGTGGAGCCGCCCCATTTATAGAAATCTTCATGCAACCCGCCTTCTCCGGTATTATAGAAGATTCCCAGTTCCTCGGCGGCCCGGGCCAGACTTTCATGGGCATTATAACTGATCGAGCCATAGGACATCGCCGAGAACATCACCGGTACGGAAAGCTCCAAGTTGGGTTCGAGATTGTTAATTAAGTTGCCTTCAGCGTCCCGCCGGACTTGGCAGGGTTTCTTACCGAGAAAGACTTTTGTTTCCATTGGTTCCCGTAAAGGATCAATCGAAGGGTTGGTAACCTGGGAGGCGTTGATCAGCATCTTATCAAAATAAACGGGAAATTCCAACGGATTGCCCATTGAAGAGAGGAGCACGCCGCCACTGCCGGCTTGGCGATAAATATCGGTAATAACCTGACCGGTCCAGTTGGAATTGATTTTAAAAGTATGGTCCGTCTTGACGATCTTGAGAGCCCTGGTTGGGCATAAAGCGACACAACGGTGGCAGTTTACACATTCAACGTCATTGCTGACCATTTTATTCAGGTCTTTATCCAAGCGGTGCACCTCATTGGCGCATTGCCTTTCGCAAGCCCGGCAGTTGATACATCGATCATAATTACGAACCACTTCATATTCGGGATATAAGAAATTAATCGCCATTAATTTTCACTCCTATTTAAGGTGATGATGACCGGCTCGCCACCCTTGGGCGACCAAATCTTGTCCGGGTTGGGTTCAATAATTCTAATGGCGCATTCTTCGCTGGCGGCATAGACCAGATCACCTTTTTCCGCCATTACCATGGAACGAAGTTTGAGCCTGTCGTTCAAGGCCATCATCCCTCCTTCAAACCCAAGCAGAATGGAGAAAGGGCCGGTAATCAGCAGACTGGAAAAGACGTTCCTGAGGTAAATCAGCTTTTCCCTTTCTTCCGGCGGTTTTCGATCAATCGTCGACCAGAATGGGGCTGCAATAACACTGGCTAACTCTTCCATAGTCAGTCCTTGTCTGCGGTTTAAATAATCGATAATATAAGTGATGACTTCCGTATCGGTCAAGAGGCAACATTTGTAACCAAACATCTCGATAAATCTGCGATTGGCATCATAAGACGATATTTCACCATTGTGGACCACCGAGAAATCCAGCATCGCAAAAGGATGGGCGCCGCCCCACCATCCCGGAGTATTGGTGGGATAACGGCCATGAGCGGTCCAGCAGTAACCTTCATACTCGTCCAAACGGTAGAACTCGCCTACGTCTTCCGGGAAACCGACCGCCTTAAAAGCTCCCATATTTTTACCGCTGGAGAAAACATAGGCCCCGTCAATTTTACTATTAATCCGCATCACATGATGGACAACATATTCTCTTTCATTCAACTGACTATCGGCAAGTTTGGTAGGCAGCGGATTAACAAAATAGCGCCAAATCAGGGGCTTATTAGTAATACCGCTTGTCTTTCGAGTAGGGATTTTGGATAAATTAATTACATCAAAATTTTTGTCCAGATATTGCTCGCATCTTTCCTTCGCTTCCGGATTATCGTAAAAAATGTGGAAAGCATAGAACTCTTTATATTCCGGGTAGATCCCATAACCGGCAAAACCTCCGCCCAACCCATTGGAACGGTCATGCATTACAGCGATGGATTTAATAATCGCTTCACCGCTCATTCGCTTGCCATCTCGGGAAAAGATACCGGATATGGCACACCCTGAGGGTATTCTTACCTGTCCTTCTTTTAACATCGTTCCTCCCCCTAGATAAAAAAAGCGTTCAGCAAAAAAAAGGGCTAAAAAGCCTATTTCTTTGCTGAACGCCATTGTTCAACAATTTATTTTTACATATTATATTGAATGACAAAAAGAATGTCAATCATTTTTAAGAATGTATCCATGTATACATTTAAGCGGGTTTTATAAATTAGGTCCCCTCTTTTGTATATTTATCATTGTATACATAATTCTTTTTTGAAATTTAATTTAGGGTATTGACAATCACCATTTGGCAATCATATAATATGGCCATAACAAACAGCAAAGGCGCTGTAGGTTAATACCTGCGGCGCTTTTTGCTGTTTTTTTTATTTTTAGAAATGGAGGGTTCAAAATGTGTAATATCTCCGAAGTATTTGGAAGTATGGTCTTTAACGACCAAGTCATGAAGGAGCGTCTGCCGAAAGAAACTTACCGCGCGTTCAAAAAATGTATTGAAAACGATCAGCCCCTTGAACGCAGTATCGCCGATGTTATCGCAAACGCCATGAAAGACTGGGCCATTGAAAAAGGCGCGACTCACTTTACCCATTGGTTCCAGCCGATGACCGGCATTACCGCCGAGAAGCATGATAGTTTCATTTCTCCGACTCCGGATGGGACCGTAATCATGGAATTCTCAGGAAAGGAACTGATCAAGGGAGAACCCGACGCTTCCAGTTTCCCTTCGGGCGGCTTAAGGGCAACCTTTGAAGCCAGGGGCTATACCGCTTGGGATCCCACTTCATACGCTTTTATTAAAGACGGCACCCTTTGCATTCCAACCGCCTTTTGTTCTTACAGCGGCGAAGCTTTGGATAAAAAAACACCCTTGCTTCGTTCGATGGAAGCCATCAATCGTCAAGCCGTACGTATCCTAAGACTCTTCGGCCATCCCGAGGAGATCCGGGTTAAAACAACCGTCGGTCCGGAACAGGAATATTTTCTAATTAATAAAGATTTAGCCGACAGGCGTAAAGACCTGATATACTGCGGTCGAACTCTTTTTGGGGCCAAATCACCCAAGGGACAAGAGATGGAGGACCATTACTTCGGGGCCATTAAACCACGGGTATCCGCTTATATGAAGGAACTTGACGAAGAATTATGGAAGCTCGGTATTTCGGCCAAGACCCGACATAACGAAGTCGCTCCTTCCCAGCATGAGTTGGCCCCGATCTATACAACCACCAATATTGCCGCCGACCATAATCAGTTGACGATGGAACTGATGAAAAAGATCGCCGGTAAATACGGCTTGACATGCCTGCTCCATGAGAAACCTTTCGCCGGCATCAACGGCAGCGGCAAACACAACAACTGGTCGATTTCCACCAGTACCGGTATCAATCTGCTGGAACCGGGAGACTCGCCCCAAGAAAACGCGCAGTTTCTATTATTTCTGGCGGCCATAATCAAAGCCGTAGATGAGCACCAGGATTTGCTCCGGGTATCTGTGGCCAGCGCCGGTAATGATCACCGTTTGGGCGCTAATGAAGCCCCTCCGGCTATAGTTTCTATCTTTCTAGGTGAAGAACTCACCGAGATCCTGGAAGCCATTGAAAAGGGAAGTGCATATAACCACAAAGCCAGAACCGACATGGAAATCGGCGTCTGTGTTTTGCCGCGTTTCCCTAAAGATACTACCGATCGAAACCGCACTTCGCCTTTTGCCTTTACCGGCAATAAATTTGAGTTCAGGATGTTAGGATCGGCCTTCTCGATCTCCGGTCCCAATATCGTTTTAAATACGATCATCGCTGAGTCGTTAGGCCAATTCGCCGACATTTTAGAGCAGTCAAAGGACTTTAACAAAACTTTGAATGAATTGGTTAAAGAAACCATAACCAAGCATAAGCGGATTATATTTAACGGCAATAACTACTCTGAGGAATGGGTTAAAGAAGCGGAAAAACGCGGCTTATTGAACCTAAAGTCAACCGTCGAAGCCTTGCCCTATTTTATCAGCGACAAAAACATTCAACTTTTTACCAAGCATAAGATCTTTTCCGCAACGGAAATCCATTCCCGGTACGAGATTCTAATGGAAAATTATTGCAAGACCATTAACATTGAAGCCCTGACCATGTTGGAGATGGTCAAAAAAGAAATTATCCCGGCGGTCAGCTCGTATATTAAGGAGCTAAGCGATACCGCAATTGCGAAAAAGGCTTTATCATCCGAAATTAATTGCGAGTTGGAAAAGAGTATCGTGTCAAATTTAGCTTCCCTTTCCGGTTCCCTTTATGAACGGACTAAACAACTGGAAGATAGTCTTCTGGGAGTAAAAACTCAAGACCCTTTACAGAAACAGGGCGAGTATTACCGGGATGTTGTTTTCCCGACAATGCAAGCATTACGGGCGGTGGCCGATGAAATCGAAACCCTTGTCGGAGAAAAATATTGGCCCTACCCCACTTACGGGCAATTGCTCTTCAGCGTTTGACAGGTCAAAAAAGACCTTATCCCATAAAAATTTTATAGAAAGAAGGTGTAGTTATGGAAACTAAAGTTATTCTCGATACCCTATGGGTTTTGTTCGCCGCCATGCTTGTATTTTTCATGAATCTTGGCTTTGCCTCGCTGGAAAGCGGATTAACCCGCTCTAAAAACACGGTTAACATCCTCTCGAAAAATTTTATCGTATTTGCAGTGTCTTCATTAGGATTCCTCGTTTTAGGCTGGGGCTTAATGTTCGGTGACGGCAACAGTTTCATCGGTCTTAAAGGTTTATTTATGGCGAGTGGGGCCGACAATTCTCCCGCGGTCGGCGACGCATACCGAGGCGTTTACTCCGCAATATCCTGGGCGGGAGTGCCGTTTTGGGCTAAATTCTTCTTTCAGTTAGTCTTTTGCGGCACCGCCGCTACCATCGTTTCCGGCGCCGTAGCGGAACGAATCAAGTATATTTCCTTCATTGTTTTTTCGTTACTGCTTACCATGTTTATTTACCCCATTGTCGGTCACTGGATTTGGGGCGGTGGTTTCCTCAGTCAGTTAGGATTCATTGACTTTGCCGGCGGCACCGTTGTTCACTCCTTAGGTGGTTGGGCCGCCCTAGTCGGCATTATCATTTTAGGTCCCAGAGTTGGCAAATATACCAAAGACGGTAAAATCAATCCGATCCCGGGCCATAATATGTCGTTGGCGGTAATCGGTGGATTCGTTCTCTGGCTGGGTTGGTTCGGTTTCAATCCGGGCTCCACCATGGCAGCCGACCCGGCAGCTATTGCCCATATTTTAATGACTACCAATACCGCCGGGATACTGGCGATGCTCACTGCGACAGCGACTTCATGGGTAGTAATTGGGAAACCCGACTTGAGTATGTCCATCAACGGTTTACTGGCCGGCCTAGTCGCCATCACTCCGGCATGCGCCTTTGTTGATCTTAATAGTTCCATAGTGATTGGCGCAATCGCCGGTATCCTGGCTGTTTTAGCAGTTCTCTTCTTTGACCGCTTAAAATTAGATGATCCCGTTGGCGTACTCGCGGTTCACCTTGTCAATGGTGTCTTTGGCACGCTATCCATCGGTCTTTTTGCTCAAAGCGGTATAACTGGCATTAGTACGCCAAACGGTTTATTCTATGGAGGCGGACTTGGGCTACTAGGCGCGCAAATTATCGGAGTGTTAAGCGTGGCCGTATTTGGTTGCGGTTCTTCCGCCCTTGCTTGGTTATTAATTAAGAAAACCCTCGGTATCCGTGTGACACTTGAAGAAGAAATTGAAGGACTGGATATTGGCGAACACGGCAGTCAGGCCTATCCGGAATTTAATATCATTGAACGCAGCACCATGGAAAACCGTGATGGCTTTTTGGAATCCTCAAGAATTCCGGCCCAAGCTCACGTATCGTTGGATAAAGCCATTCCGGTCCAGGTTGTTCCCACACCCGCTACCAACGGTTCAGTTGTGAAGATTACCAAAATCGAAATCATTACCAAGCAGGGAAAATTCGAAGCGCTCAAAGAAGCGATGGATAAGATCGGCATTACCGGCATGACCGTCACCAATGTCCTTGGTTATGGCATCCAAGGTGGACATACCGAATACTACCGGGGTGTAAAAATGGAAACGACCCTCTTGCCGAAGATCAAGATCGAAATTGTGGTAAGCAAGGTACCTGTCAGAACAGTCATCGAAACAGCCAAAAAGGTTCTCTACACCGGTAACATCGGTGATGGCAAAATATTTGTTTACGATACCGAGAATGTCATCAAGGTCCGTACCGGTGAAGAAGGTTACGATGCCTTGCAGGATGTGGAATAATCCCTCATAATTATTTACCAAAAAAGCGATGAACAAGACAAGTAGCCCGGAGATTCATTTACAGTGAGTGCGGGATAGTGGAAACCGCATACTCGAATCCGGGTGAATAACACTTTGGAGCTGCAATCCGAACTCATCTGGAAAGTAGGTGCGCCGAACTCCGCGCGTTAAGCGGTGAAGCTTTCTATGGAAGGCTATCGAGAGACCCTCCCGGGTAAAATAGGTGGCACCGCGAGGCGCACAGCTCCTATTGCAGGCAGTTAGCTGTGCGTTTATTTTTTAATTTTAAGGAGGTCACCACTTATGTGTTCGATTATGGGTTATACCGGCACTGCAATCAGCTTTAATAAATTTAAGGAATGTTTCGACCGGACCATTTCCCGCGGCCCGGATATGACGCGAATTGTTGAAATGAAAAAAGGCATACTGGGCTTTCATCGTCTGGCCATCATGGACTTGCATGAGTCCGGCATGCAACCCTTTACGCTCAACGGCAACTATCTTGTTTGTAATGGGGAGATTTACGGATTCAGATCGATAAAGAGAGCTTTAGCTATGGAATACAACTTTAAAAGCGATTCCGATTGCGAAATTTTATTACCGATGTACGAAAAATACGGTCTTGGTATGTTTGAAAAGCTGGATGCCGAATTTGCGCTGATCATTTATGACGGCGCTAAAAAGTCCTATATTGCCGCGCGGGACCCAATCGGGATCCGTCCGTTGTTTTACGGCTATGATCGGGAAGGAGCCATCATCTTCGCCAGCGAAGCCAAGAACCTCATCGGTTTGACTGATAAAATCATCCCGTTCCCGCCCGGACATTATTATGCTGATGGAAAGTTTCTCCGCTACCGGGATATGACCAAGGTAGAGGCTGTATGTTACGATGATCTTGAAACAGTTTGCCGGAACATTCATGACAAGCTGACGGCAGGGATTGAAAAACGGCTGGATGCGGACGCGCCGCTCGGTTTCTTGCTTAGCGGCGGTTTGGATAGTTCGCTGGTCTGCGCAGTAGCTACGAAAAAGTTAAACAAATCAATCCGTACCTTTGCCATTGGAATGAGCACCGACGCCATTGACTTGAAATATGCCAAGCAAGTGGCTGACTATCTCCGGAGCATCCACACCGAAGTCATTATCACCAAAGAGGATGTGATCAAAGCATTGCCGGATGTTATATCGGTCCTCGGGACTTATGATATTACCACTATCCGGGCTAGTATCGGCATGTATTTACTTTGCAAAGCCATTCACGAAACGACGGACATTCGGGTACTGCTGACCGGCGAAATCTCGGATGAACTGTTCGGATACAAATATACCGATTTTGCGCCAAACGGTGAGGCTTTTCAGGAAGAAGCCGCCAAGCGAATCCGCGAGCTCCATATGTATGATGTGCTCCGCGCCGACCGTTGCATCTCCTCAAACTCTCTAGAAGCGAGAGTACCCTTTGGCGACCTGGATTTCGTTAAGTATGTAATGAGTATCGATCCTGAAAAGAAGCTCAACACCTATGGCAAGGGCAAGTACTTGTTACGGCGGGCCTTTGAAGGCGACTATCTACCGCATTCAATCCTGATGCGTGAAAAAGCGGCCTTTAGCGACGCCGTCGGCCACTCGATGGTGGATTACTTAAAGGAATACGCCGCGGCTAAATATTCGGATACCGAGTATGAAAAACGGATCAAGCGCTATGATTTTGCGACCCCGTTCACCAAAGAATCTCTACTTTATCGCGAATTATTCGAGTGGTATTACC
>JBLNDC010000465.1:0-5593 GCA_050261255.1 Bacteroidota bacterium | reverse complement strand
TGGGCAAAATTGACCAATTATGATTTTATATATGACGGAGCTGTAGGAAGCACTAATAGCGGTAATCAGCAACAGCCGGTAACGAAGATTTCATGGCGGGATGCTATAGTCTGGTGCAATGCGTTGACAGAATACTTTAATGCTACGAATCCGGGGACGACCCTTGCTTGTGTATATAGATATAACGGTGCTATTGTCAAGAATGCAAAGGATGCGACAGCCTGTGACAATGTGACTGCCGTTTCGACAGCAAAAGGCTTCCGCTTGCCGACCAGCAATGAATGGGAACTGGCGGCCCGGTATAAAGATGGAAAGAATTGGACACCCGGCAATTATGCCAGTGGCGCTACTGCGGATTATAACAATGCAATAGCTACCGCTGCCGTGGCTGTATACGGTGCAAACAATACGGAAATAGTTAAGAATAGGAATCCTAACGCTCTTGGCCTTTATGATATGAGTGGGAATGTTAATCAATTTTGTTTTGACTTGTATCCCGGAAGCGATCAATCCCGCGTGCTCCGCGGTGGGTGTTGGGGCTATCCCGCGAGCAACGTGCGGATTGGCTTCGTGTACAGCGACAGCACGAATAACACCTACGAGGGCACTGGCTTCCGTCTCGCGAGGACCCAGTAATTATTTTGATTTGAGAGTCCTTGTTAGGCGATTTTGTATCAAATTAAATTTCAAAATAAAGAAAGGAGCTTTTACAATGAAAAGATTTTTCCCGATTTTTTTAACGTTGATGCTTATTTTGACACTGGCTATCGCCGGTTGCGGCGGAGGGAATGGTGGGGGCGGTACGGGTACCAAGTACACTGTGACATTTAATAGTAACGGCGGTAGCGCGGTTGCTTCGCAAGAAGTTTCATCCGGCGGGCTGGTAACAAGGCCTGCCGATCCGACAAAGAGCGGATTGACTTTTGGAGGTTGGTACAAAGAGGCGGGGTTAACGACTGCCTGGAACTTTGCAAGTGATACTGTTACGTCCAATATTACCCTTTATGCAAAATGGAGCGGCGGTGGGACGTTACAAGGGTATGTATATTATTTTAAAAACTTTACTACAGAGATGCCTGCAGAAAATGTCTTAGTAACAATTGGTGATAATTTCGCGTATACTAATGATTCGGGCTATTATTCTATTAGTAATATACCCGCAGGTACTTATACGGTGAAGGCTGATTTCCATAGCGTAACAAATTCTCCTGCTCCCTATACAAAAGAAAATGGTGGAACGATTTGTATCAACGGTGCCTGGTCTTCTGCTTGGGGATGGAATGTTGATGGAATATATAATCATGCTATCATAGGCACTGCCGAAAATCTAATATTAATAAGTAATGGGACAAACATTACGATAAACTTCCGACTTCAAGTAGAGGAGCCTGCTCCGTAAGAATTACAAAACTATATACCCTGCGTCATTTTTCGGGACTGCACCAACGGTAAAAAGCCACGGTCATGAAGTTTGCACCGTAAGGACAGCGGTAAATTGAGATAAATATTAATAAAAATCGTCTTGTTTTATTGTAGAGCGGATGGAAACGGATTGTTCAAGGGCAATCTAGGAACCATCCACTTTCCATTTACCGGTTGACCGGAACTTTCCTGTCTTACTTTGTTAGGATGCTTGGTTTTTGATTTTGTAATATAACAAATCTTTAAAAATGTTGTATTTTGTTGCTGGAGGGATATCCCATGAAACGAATTACCCATTACATACTGACCACCACTCTTATTTTAACCATGGTCCTTTCCGGTTGCGGAGGGGGTAAAAGCAAAGGAGGCAATGGCGGTGATCCGCCAAACCAACCACCGGGAGGCAGTCTTACAGCCCCCCAGAATGTAAATGTAACCGCGGCGGACAATCAATTGACGGTGGAATGGGACACAGTAGCCGGAGCCACCAGTTATCTGGTATGGTGTGGCAATACCAACGATACCGGCACAGCGGGTAAAAGCAGTTATGAAACTGCGGCCACTTCCTATACCATCACCGGCTTGAGTAATGATAACATCTATTATATATTCGTCCAGGCTAAAAACAGCGCCGGAGTCAGTTCACCCAGTTCTTTGAGAAACGGTACGCCTTTTCATAGTACGAATGTTCCTGCCGCGCCCGGGACCCCGGATCTCATACCCGGAAACGGCCAATTAACCGTCAAATGGGATGCCGTGACCGGGGCGACATATTATGATGTTTATTATTCAACCGGCAGCAGCCCGCCGGCTAATCCTGCACAGGAGAATATTACCATCGCTTCCTGTACCATCACCGGACTCATCAATGGGACGACCTATTATGTTTGGGTCAAAGCCAAGAATAATATTGGGAGTAGCGACTTTAGTCCGGGGGCCAGCGGGACCCCTATTGCTGCACCGACTTTAACCGCGGGTGACCGGCAAATAACCGTCAATTGGAATGCAGTAACCGGGGCTACCAGTTATCAGGTATGGTATGGCACATCAAGCGACATCAGTGCGGCTAATCAATATGGAAGCGATATTACTTCGGGTACGTCTTGTACCATTACCGGTTTAAACGCCGGGACCACTTATTATGTCTGGGTTAAAGCCAATAAAAGCAGTGGGGAAAGTGTATTCAGCCCTTCAGCCAATATTGAACCATATATATCCATTGGCGAGATCGCCGGAGGAACCGGGTCTTATAAGGATGGTGATTTGATCTCTTTCGGTAAAAACTTCTCGGTGGTACCAAAGATTGTGGTGAACGCCTACGATGCAACCGGTAAACCATTAATCGCCGGGGTCCGGTCCGAATCCAATTTCGCGGCCACTACCACCGGATTTTATATAAAAATTCACGATGTGTATGGTGAAGATGGCGGCACTCCGGTTACCGACAGCGCCACCGTCCAATGGGTGGCCATTGTTCCGAATTTCAGCGGGCAAGTCCAAGTACAGTCCGGCTATGGATTGTATGTAAACGGCGAAGTGGTAAACTTTGCAAATGCTTTCACCTTGCCGAGTCCCAACCCCTTCCATTATCCCCACGTGATTTGTTCGGCCTATGAGGAATGTGACCTCTATGGCAACCCTACACAAAAGCCGATCATGGCGGCTCCCTATAATATAGCTTCCAATAAGTTCACCGTTTCCCTCCAGGACGCGGACGGCATTTCATCGACGGCTTACCTGTCATACATCGCCCTGGTCCCGCCGCCGAATTATAACTATTATCACGAAGTGGCCATGGTCTCCGGTTATAATATGTATAATAATTATAATGGAAAAGATAGATCGGTTCAGTTTATTTTGACCCAGAATGCGGACGCCGTTATCTGTTCGGCGCAGAAGAATAATGAAGCTTTTGCAGTGGCCGCCTGGGATAACTCCCGCTATGGATTTAACCTTGGCATACTGAATTATCTAGGAGAGAAAAAATCGGACGTTTGGACTTCCTGGCTGGTGTTGGGGTTTAAATAAGTGGTATGTTATATTCCCATGTTTTGCATATAATATAGAAAAGTTTCGGTTAAAAAGTTTAGTCACTCACTAGGATTTGACAAATCCCCTAAACATGCTATAATATTTTAGCAACCATGTATGGAGAGATGTAGGATGGCTGAACGAAAAAATATTGCCCAGAACCGTAAAGCCAGGCATGACTATTTTATCGAAGAGACTTTCGAAACCGGGATTACCTTAACCGGTACTGAAGTTAAATCCCTTCGTTTAGGTAAGGGAAATTTACAGGATAGTTATGCCCAAATCACCAATAATGAGGTTTTTTTACACAATTGCCATATCAGCCCTTATGATTTCGGGAACCGTTTCAATCATGATCCGCTTCGTACCCGAAAATTATTGATGCATAAAGCGGAGATTCGCAGGCTTTTTGCTAAGACTCGGGAGAAAGGTTTAACCTTAGTTCCGCTTCAGATGTATTTTAATGAAAAAGGTCGGGTTAAAGTGGAATTGGCGTTAGCCAAAGGGAAAAAACTCTATGATAAACGGGAAGACATCGCCGAACGCGATGCCAAGCGAAATATCGATAAGGCGATCAAGCAACGAATGAGGTAGAAGAGAGTATAATATATATAGAAAGTTACGCGTTATGCGTTACGAGTTGTGGGTTATTGGTTCCTTAGAACTCTGTTAAAGCTCGTAAGGCTAAACGTTCAAGTAAAACGCGTAACGCGTAACCTTTAACGCATAACCGTTTTAACTGGGGGCGACCGGTTTCGACGGGGAGTGCGGTGGCATAGGTAGCGGGTCGAGGTGCTGTGGCCTCGTTAAACTGCAGCAAGCACATTAAGTGCCAATAACAATTACGCTTTAGCTGCTTAATTTAAGTAGCCGTCCAAACCGAGCTTAACCCGGGAGGTCGGGGCGGGCGTCAAATAAACCGGGACGCTCATCAGCCAATTCGCGGAGGCTGATGCTAAGATCATCGCGATAGCCGAGTTTCAGTTCGTCCGTAGACGGTAACAAGGCGAAATTCAAAGTGCGGTCTGCACCCGGAGAAGCCTTTGTGGCTGCCTTTTCGGACGGGGGTTCGACTCCCCCCGCCTCCACCAAATATGAAAATTCAAAACCCTACGGGAATTCCGTAGGGTTTTTGTTTTGAATTTTCAAAGTATGAAGTGTAAAGGGTGAAGGGTAAATAAAACTCCATTTAAAAGTGTATATTAGTTTTAAACTCCTAACTTCATTTATCAAACTTTTTATTCCACGCCTCCCAAAAATAATGATTAAAAGCTCGCAGAGATGTCGAATTGCGGGCTTTTTGCTTTGAATTCTTGAAATGTGGAGTGGAAAAAGTTTGTTTTATCAGTTTTATCCGCTTCGGAGACCCGGTGACCGCCGGTGAGAATCTCGGCTTCCGTCCGGTGAGGACCGAGTAATCCAGTTACAATTTACTGAATTTTGCCGTTAAAAAATAAACGAACCCAGTAGCTAACCATGGACCATTTATTCTCAATGCCTCATATATTTATTAAGGAGGACTGATAAATGTTGAAAATGAAGTTTATCTGGGTTAATAGTTTTCCCCGGATTCACATATAAATCAAATCGTTTCAATATCCCTACGAAGGGGGGAGTTTTTATTATGTTTGAGAAATTGGCCCAAATAGCGCAGCACCTTCAGAATAGCCAAAATCCATTTGATCCGGCCCGGTTTGGCGACACGATCGCCGTACAGACCGGTTGGAGGCCTGTCAGAAGCGGCGGCAGCAACCTTCGCACCCATAAGCTGGTTAAAGTAAGTCCATACCGGATTGAATTTAAAACGACCATCGGCTTAATCATCTTTTCTTTAATCTTTGCCTTGCCGGGAACGGCATTATTAGTATTATTAATTCCCGTTATTGATTGGTCTTCAATTGACTTGGGAATTATTGTTCCATTATTGTTAGGATTGGTTTTTGCAAGCATGGGATGGTCCATATTTTACCGGCAAATGCTTCCCATTGTCTTCGACAAGCAAGCGGGTTTCTTCTGGAAGGGCCGCCAACCAGAAGCCGGGATGCTTACTAAGGAAGCTACCGCCAAGTATGCCCGGCTGGAGTCGATTCATGCCTTGCAGATAGTCGCGGAATTTATTAGCAGTAAACACAATCGTTAT
>JBLNDC010000464.1:0-11445 GCA_050261255.1 Bacteroidota bacterium | reverse complement strand
AAAAAGCAAGCCGGAGATATGAATATAGCAATCCAATTAAAAGAAAAAAGGGAGAATGTTTCAAAGATCTGATTTTTTAAAATCCAATTTTTTTAAAAAATGAATTTTTTGATTGAAATTTAACTTAAAAAGTAGAACTTGTTAAAAGGATTTTTTAAATTTTAGTCGAACAATGAGGCTGTATGGCATATAATTAGCAAAGTGTATTTAAGCTACTTAAACTAGGAGGTGTCCCCATGAGTTACAAAATTAATGATGAATGCATCAGCTGCGGCGCTTGCCAACCGGAATGTCCGGTTGACGCCATTAGCGAGGGTTCCGACAAATATGTGATCGACCCGAGCAAATGCATTGAATGCGGCGCTTGCGCCGATGTTTGTCCGGTTGGAGCACCGAACAAAGAGTAAGTTTAAGAAGGCTGTCTCTATGGAGGCGGCCTTTTGTCTTTAGATTAAGCGGGGACTCCGGGATTACTTTCAGGCAGTCCTTTATTTTTACAACGCTTGAATTCGTAATCCACCAGGCAGACAGAGATTAAAGCACCATCGGCGTAGTTAAATCGATCTCGTCAATGGCTTTCTCTTCTACATATTCCGCGATCAGCCTCGAAATGACTTCGGTAATGGTCCGGTGCTCATAGAAAGAGATTTGGCGCAGCTTTTCATAGAGTTCGATATTGATCCGAACGTGTAAATCTTTTTTTCCACTAGCTTCTTTCATAAGTTAAGTATCTCCGGACCGGAACTTTCTATACTATATTAGAAATTTAATTCAACCGTCCAGCATTGAGTTGACGATTTGATTGACAATCCGGCCATCGGCCCGTCCCTTGGTTTTGGGCATCAAAGCGGACATAACTTTCCCCAGCTCTTTTTTGCTGGTAGCGCCAAGCTCCGCAATGGTTTCTTTAACCAGTTGGGTTATTTCGGCTTCGGAAAGTTGGGCCGGAAGATATGCTTGGAGAATTTCTATTTCCGCTTTAAGATTGGCGATGATATCATCACGTCCGGCTTTTTCATATTCAACGATTGAATCTTTTCTTTGCTTAGCTTCTTTGGCCAACACTTCAATCACTTCCGGATCGGACAATTGGTGTCCCCGGGCGATCTCCTGATTGGTAATGGCCGACTTCGCAAGCCGGATAACGGAAAGTCGTAATTGCTCTTTGTTTTTTAAAGCTGTTTTTAAATCCTCTTGCAGGCGTTCTTTGAGCGTCATTTTCATCCCCCCGGTAATGATATCCATTACCGTTATTCGAGAGAGGGCCAAATTATCCTGCCGGATCATGCAAATCACATAAGGTTAAATCGCGAAGACGTGTTTACCGATTCGCTGAATGATCTTGCGGGTCCAAACGTAGGATTTGGCTCCGACTTTGGCAGGGTTAAAAAAGAAGATCGCCCCCCCCGAAGGGTCCCAACCGCTTAAAGCGGCATTAGCAGCCTTACGTGCCGATTCGGTTGGGGGGCGGTTCACCATCCCGTTACTGACCGATTCGAAAGCCCGGGGTTCATAAATCACGCCGGCTAAGGTATTGGGGAAGTCCGGATTTTGAATTCGATTCAAAATCACCGCGCCGACGGCGACTTGACCGGTGTAGGGTTCTGCTTCGGCTTCAGCCCTGATTACCCGGGCCAGCAATTCGGTGTCACCGGTTTTTCGGGAATAACTTTCTTTGGTTTGGGAATAAATCGAGATTGTAATGATAACCCCAAAAGCGACTAAAACCCAGAACCATCTTTGGGCAAAATAACGCAACAGCCTCACTCCTCATCTAATGGATTAGTTTTAAACCGGAAAAAGGTAAATCTATTATTCCATCGGCGAGTGAGGATCATACTATTTCAGTCAATGTTTGTGCATGCTACTTCTTCTTTTTCAAATGTTTGATGGGAGCTTAGTTTGGATAGGATTTTGTTCATTGTATTCTTAGCTGGTAAAATGATAAATTGAAACCGGATTTCCAAAACCGGAATAATGTATTCGAAATGAAGCAATAGGTTGTCCAAATTATAAATTTTGGCCGAGTAGACTAAGGAACGGTTTAAATCAGTGACTGGGGCTGGGGGAGTAAAATACCAATTCAATAAGGTTTTTTCCGAGAGAGCCCGCCAGAAAGTATTGGAAATGATATTGACCAATTCGGAAATGACTGAAGTTTCGACCCGGTTTAAGCGGCGGCCGGGTTTCCTTTTTTGCCCCAGCATCCTTTCGATGAGACTTTGGGCATCCTGTTCACGGAAGAAAGTAAATATTTCCCCGGTAATGTCACCGGAAAAACGAAGATGAAACCCGATGTTATTTTGATAAAACTGTTTAATTCTGTCGATTAGGACGGGAAATGGCAGAAACGACAGGCAATTCAGATGAATATCAACGTTAATTCCTAAAAAATCTCTCAGGGAATTGATTGAATTGGCGGCGCCGTTTTGGGCTATGGCATATAAATGTTTAACTTCTAAGGGAGGGAGATAGAAATCTTCCCGAATTGAAGATTCGTTTTGTTCTATTACTACATTGGACATGTTGGCCGCTCCTTTTTTTATGATTTATTAGGCATGAGGTGCGAGGTATGAGTGTGTGAGTATGACTTGTTGCCTATCTTCATCCTTGCGCTAGTCACAGCTAGCCGGTGTGAGGCACTACTTTGAAAAATGACGTGGATGACTAATCAACGAAATGAAATATTCTCGTTCGGTTGGTTAATTCCTCTCCCGAAGATCACCAGAAAACCAAGTATATTTGCGGTTTTTGCGGAGTTTCGAAATAAAGAATCGGATCTGAAAATAAGAATATTCAAAGATGTTGAATAAGGTCGGATTTAGACTATTTTCATTCTTTTATTACCCCGACGAGCCGGGTGGGGGACTATCGACCAAAGTTCATCATTTGGTATAATAATGATATGAAAAAACATTTGTCCAATCCGGATCTGTATTTTACATTCATCGACAATCTACTCCGTAAAGCCCTTGGTGAACCGGAAGCATTACATCAAAGCAGTCCATTGGCTTATTGCGAAACACCTTTGGATGCTTTAATCGCTACCGTTTTGACCCAAGCGACTTCGGACCGGAACGCTTTAAAAAGCTGGCGACAGTTTAAACAAACCTTTCCTGAAACTGAATCCGTCCTCCAAGCGGATGAATCCGCCATAAGGGAGGCGATCCGGAGGCTTGGCTAATCAAAAAGCCAAAATGATCCGGGCTATTTTAAAGGCGATCCACGATCGCGACCCAGAAATAACATTAGAGATAGCTGGAAAAGATCCGGAGCGAGCCCGGGAGTTTCTCCGGAGCTTACCGGGGGTGGGGCCGAAAACCGCTGCCTGTGTGTTACTTTTTGGTCTTAATCTACCGGCGTTTCCAGTAGATACTCATATTCAGCGAATTGCGGTTCGAATGGGTTGGGTCAAACCGCAAACCAAATCCGAAGCAACCCAGGAATTTTTAACTTCGTTAGTTCCTTCCAAATACCATTCTTCTCTTCATATTCTCCTTTTAAATCTGGGCCGTAAATATTGCCGCCCTCATAACCCCAACTGTCAAGAATGCCCGTTAAACAGGGAATGCCGGAAGGCGTTTTAGTTTACATAATATTATAATCGTGATATAATTAGGGCGCCAAGCTAGTCCCCATTTAAGTCTGCTGAGGCAATCGAAGAGTGAAATATTGTAATTCACCGGAACCCCTAATGAACACTGATAAACGCTAATAAAATCTTATATAAGAGATTAAATAGCGTCAAGTCGCATATATTAGCGGTTAAAAATCGGTGTATTATTTTTTAAATAGGAGGTGAATCCGATGCTCAAAACGGGATTCCGGATCGGGATTGTTGGGTTATTTTTATCATTAATAGTTAGTTTCTATCAAATATTATTACCGAATCAACTTTATTTGAATAATGTTTCAAATGATGTTTCGGCTAAAATGAGGGACCGGAGTAAAGCGGAGATAGTTAGTGAACTAAAAGCCATTAAAAAACGGATTGAACGGTTTGAGAAGATTAACGGGTTATCCGGTACTAATGGTTTTAAAGTATATTCTGCGGAAGAGACCGGGAAATTGATAAAGTATTACCAGGACCTACGAGCCGGTTTGGAGTACCTAAACCGGGGATCAATTATCGCTATTAAGGATTGGGAAGGCTATGTTTTGGAGGATCGGGGAAGAACGGCCTATAATAGCAATGAAGCCGTTCAAATTCTAAATGAACTGGATCAAATAGATTTACCCTCCGTTTTTTTAACTGATTTTCGGATTTATCTTTTACCGTCCGGAACGCCTGAAATAAGCGGTTTGGGAGGGGCCGGTTATGCGATGATCAGCGCCCCCCTTATAAGAGAAAAAAGTATTGAGCAGTTACGTGTAACATTACTGCATGAACTGGGGCATCATATACACTCCAGTTTCATGCCTTCGTTTTCCGGTCGGCCGAACCCGCTGTGGGAGGACTATCATGAGATACGAGGAGGCGAATGGCAGGGGCCGGGAGCAGTAAATACCCTTGCTTGGAGTAGTTCAAGCGAAGAGACTTTCGCTGAAGATTTTCGGATGCTATTTGGGAAAGATCAATGGTATTACGGAGATATCGACCTGGGCGATCCCAGGGAAGAACCGGAGGTTGCCGTTGAACTGAAACAATTTATGATAGGCTTGAAAGGCCAAGAAATATCCCAATTGAGTAAGTCGCCATGGGTACCGGAAGGATTGGAATTCTGGCTGAACTGCTCAAATTATATCAGGATTGGGTGGGTTTTGATTACAATTGGAATGTTTATTGTTTTAACCAATCATAAAACAAAGAAAGCAGGGGTTCTGAATAATATTTTCCATCGTATCAGATCCTCGGGTTTACCAGGTAGTGGTCTTAACTGAGCTGTGAAAATTTGGTTAAGGACATACTTTGAACCTGCCGAAAATACTTGAAAGACTTTAGGTATAGGGGGCGGAATCCATGGCGATTGAATGGACGGAAGATTTAGCGGTTGGCTCCAAAGAAATCGATGACCAGCACAGAGAATTATTCAGAATGATCAACCAGATGCTGGAAGCCTGCAATCAAGGAAAAGGCAAGGAAGTTTTAAACGAAATCCTCGGATTTCTAGAAAATTACGTGGTCATTCATTTCGGTACTGAGGAAAGATTAATGCAGCAATACAATTATCCGGATTATGCGAGTCATAAAAAACATCATGAACAGTTCATTCAAAGTTTTATGGAATTAAAGCAGGAGATGGCGACCACCGGGCCTGGAACTCATATTGTGATTATGACCAACCGGACTGTCGTTGGGTGGTTAAACAGTCATATCCGGAATGTCGATAAGCTTTTGGGAGCGTTTTTAAAAGACAAGATCCGATGATTGTCACCCTCTTCTCTTTTTAGGCATAGACTATTTTTAGGCCTAAGTCCTAAGAGAGGAGAGATTTATTTGGCAGAGGGCAAGGTGCGGGAGTTTTTTCCGGGTGGAAATACGTCATTGGGATTTTTCTCCTATTATGATTATCTGGTTCCGCCGGATGCCACCAGAATTATAATCATTAAAGGCGGTCCCGGTGTCGGTAAAAGCTCGTTTATGAAAGCGTTGGCAGCTGAGATGAGAGAACGTGGGTTTGACGTTGAGCTTCATCATTGCTCGTCTGACAACAATTCACTGGATGGCGTCGTTTTTCCTCAAATTAAGGTAGCCCTGATGGACGGGACCAGCCCTCATATGGTTGACCCCCGCCATCCGGGAGCAGTGGATGAGATCATCCATTTAGGCGATTATTGGGACGAAAAAGGGATCCGTCGTAGTAAAACTGAGATTATTGATTTAAACCGCGAGATTGGCCGGAACTTTCGACGGGCGTATCAGTATTTAAAAGCAGCTAAAACTATTTACGATGACTTGGAGGCCATTAACTCGGAAGATTTGGCGATTGGCAAAGCCAACCGAATGGCGGCGGAGGTAATTAAGGACTTACTCTCCCAATATCAGGTAACTGAAAACTCAGGGGCGCTTCGTAAATTATTCGCCAGCGCCATTACTCCGGAAGGTTTTCAAAATTTTTTATCAGGCCTGTTGGGGCCTTTGCCAAAGGTGGTCGCGATTACCGGGGGTGTAGGGACCGGGAAAGCTACCCTGCTAAATAAAATAGTGAGTGCGGCGTTGGAAAAGGGACTATACTGCGAGGGTTATTATTGCGCGTTTGATCCTTATAAAATTGAACATCTAATCATTCCCGACCTTGGAGTAGCGTTCACGACAGCGGTAGAACCGCACTGTTATCCAATAGGTAAAGTCAACCAAATAATCAATATGGACCAATGTGTCGCCCCATATATCTTGACAAAATATGGTAAGGTTATTGCGAATGAAAACAGACTTATCAGTGAGCTGTTTGAAGCGGCCATCGGATTCATCGCCAAAGCCAAATACTTGCATGATCAAATGGAAGAGTATTATATCCCGAATATGAACTTTACGGCGATTGCCGCATTGAGAAAGCGAACTTTGGAGAGAATCTTAGAATATGCGGACGAAACAGAACCATTTACTAACCGGGCAATTTAGCCCGGCTTTTTAATTTTAAGGAATTGCATAGTTCTCAATTTTAGCTTTGGTTCACAGTATATTGATCGAAAAATCGGGATAGTCACTATATACATTGTGGCGAAAGGGTTTATTAAGGTAATATGCAACTCCCCCAATTTAAAATAGATAATTTTGAATAGGAAGTATCTTAAATTAATTAGACATATTTTGGCTGTCGGAAGGCTGCAGGATATATCTTTGTGAAGTATAATATCTCTTTAGGGAGCGGTCCGTCTTTGAAGGCTCATTCCTCCGTTAAATCAGGGAAGGAAAGAGCGGAGTATCGTACTATCGAAATTTATGTTTTGATAATATGCCGCAATAATCTAGGGTGTCCTAAAATTATTGCCGATATATAAAACAAAAAGAAGAGGTGTGAACCGGATTGGGACAATGGAT
The DNA here is from genome assembly GCA_050261255.1 of Bacteroidota bacterium. Taxonomy (GTDB): domain Bacteria; phylum Bacillota; class UBA4882; order UBA8346; family UBA8346; genus JAAYHS01. The sequence continues at coordinate 4,463 of JBLNDC010000464.1, read as the reverse complement.
TAATCCTAATCTCCTTACCTGGGTGGTGTTACCCGGTTTGATTTTTTTGGCCCGGATTTGTGACGTAACCATCGGGACGATCCGGATTATTTTTGTATCGAAGGGACGAAAACTCTGGGCGTCGTTCTTCGGTTTTTTTGAGGTTCTAATTTGGCTGGTGGCAATCGGACAAATTATGCAAAATTTGAATAATGTATTTTGTTACATTGCTTATGCCGCCGGTTTTGCATCAGGCAACTACATCGGAATCACCATTGAAGAAAAATTAGCGATGGGAGTCTTGATTGTCAGGATCTTCACAACTAACGAAGGTACAAAATTAATCGATTCATTGCGCGCTTCCGGTTTTGGGGTTACCAGTGTCGACGCCCAGGGGGGGTCAGGAAGGGTAAAAATAGTATATACGGTAATTAAACGAAAATGTCTGACTGAAGTAGTTGAGATTATTAAAGAGTTCAACCCCAAGGCGTTTTATTCCGTTGAAGAACTTCGTTCGGTTAATGCCGGGGTTTTTCCGGTTAAAAATGGAGCGCACCGGCTGAAGTTGATCGACAATTTACGAAGCCGTCTCCACCGGTAACCGATTATTTTATGCTAAAAAGTTATCAATATGCCGACAGATTTTTAACACACCTGTGGATAAATTGGATAAACGGGATTTAACATGTAAGGTTGCATTTACTTCCTGGGCAGTAGTAAAAATATTCCCAAGCTAATTATGATAACGGGCCAAAAATACTTTGTTAGCTCAAAGGGGACGAATTGTTTGAGAAGAAGTATTCCGCCTAATGTTATTAAAAGGATGCCCCAAAAATTCATTCCTCCGGTTAATTCGGTTTTACCAACGGCTGGGTTGGGGATTTTCCCAGCGTCTGTCTGATCTAAGCTTTCTCTTTCTTCCGGAATAACGATCCATGCAATTAGATAAACCAGAAATCCGGCGCCGCCGAATAAAATCGCCAACAACCAGATGAGACGGACGGCGGCTGAATCAACCTTCAGATACTCAGCGATCCCCCCCGCCACTCCGGCAATTTTCCGGTCCTTAACCGAACGGTACAAATGGTTTGGGGCCAATAAGACAACCTCCCTTTCCGCGGTAAGGTTATTCAGCTGCTTTTCAAGGGAAAAGAGCTCAATCTATAGCTAAAATTCCTCTTTGGATAAATTTATATTCAAATAAAAATTGACGTTCAAAGATGTTTTGTTAACAGTTAGCGAATATAATTATCAAAGCAGCTCTATTCAAATTAAATGGGGGTTGGTGTGGGATGGGTGTTAAAACCATACTTGACTGTATTGGAAAGACGCAATTACTTACTTTGGAGCGTTTTACCGGGGCCAAAATTTTCGCCAAGGCTGAATTTTTAAACCCCGGCGGCAGTATTAAGGACCGAATCGGTAAATACATGATTGAAGAAGCGGAGCGGAAAGGATTATTAAAACCGGGGATGACAATCCTCGAACCCACTTCGGGGAATACAGGAATCGGCTTAGTCTTGGTGGGAGTTCGCAAGGGGTATCGCGTCATAATTGTGATGCCTGAGAATATGAGCGAAGAACGGAAAAAGATCATCAAAGCCCTGGGCGGCGAGTTGGTGTTGACTCCGGCTGCTGAAAGCGTCGAAGGGTGCATCAGAAAAGCTGAGGAAATCCGTTCCCAAGACCCAATGATATATATGCCGCAACAGTTTGAAAACCCCGATAACCCCAAAATACACTATCTCACCACCGGGCCGGAGATTTGGGAAGACCTTGAACACCGGGTCGATATCTTTGTCTCCGGGTTAGGAAGCGGCGGCACATTGGCGGGGGTAGGCAAATTTTTGAAGGAGAAAAATCCGGAGTTAAAGCTGGTGGCGGTGGAGCCTAAAAATGTCTCGGCCTTACTTGGCCATGAACCCGGACTTCACAAAATTCAAGGCATCGGTGATGGATTTATCCCGGCGGTATTAGATCCGGGCATAATTGACGAATTAGTGGAAGTTACCGATGACGACGCGATTGAAACCGCTCGGAGTTTAGCTCTTTTGGAAGGTCTATTGGTGGGAACTTCGGCGGGGGCTAATGTTTGGGCCGCCCGGCAAATGGCTGAAAAGTGGGGTAAGGAACAAATAATCGCAACTATCTTGCCGGACCGGGCGGAGCGCTATTTTAGCACGGCGTTAATCTAAAACAGGTGGTACATAGTAGGCAATAGGCATGAGGCACGAGGCGTGAGTTAGGAGTCACAAGGCTTAAGAAAGTTTGTGGTTTATTATGTTTAACGGTTTATTTCTAACTTACATGCTCCATTGGATTTAGAATACTTGTGCCTCATGCCTCGCGCCTGTGTTTAATTAAAATTCAGATAGAGCCGATTGGCGGCTAAACGGAAATCCCGGTCCATTCGTTCCAATAACAAAACATCGTCCATATGATAAAACCCTTTTAAATTAAGGATAAAAGCCGCCGCTTTCAAGGCGCCTTCGGCATAGATGGCTCCGGAGTTTGACCGGTGCATAATTTCGATCTCTTCGGACTCGCCGGAAAAACGGACTTTGTGAAAACCGCCGTTTTCTGCTGGAACGGACTTAAATTTTACGATCTTAGAAACATCGTGATGTCCTAATTGATAGCGATTACGTTTAGCTGTTTCTTTAATTATTTTGATATCATCCGCGATTTTTACTGCGGTGCCGGAATGGGATAGAGTTTCGCCGCGGGTCTCGGTTTCGGTTATTTCTACGTGATAATTGGGAATAAGGCGAGCGATGGTTTTGACCATCGATACTAATAAATTAATTCCGACTGAAAGATTGGGCGCGTAAACCAGCCCGATTCGGTGATACTGGACCAGACTTTTTAACTCTTGCAATTGTTTATTACTAAAGCCATTGGTACCAATAACCAAATGCACTCCTTTTCCGGCCAGAATCGGAGCATTCCTCAGAGTCGCTTCGGGTGATGTAAAATCGATGGCTATTTGAAAATGTTTTTCTTTATATTCGTCAACCAAATTATCGGCGCCGGCGATAAGTAAGTCGCTTTCGGTTTTGAGATGATCTTTTAGCGGCGTACCGATTTTAGCGCTTCCCGGTTTACAGATAACCGATGTTAAATCGAATTCAAAAGAGTTTAATAATTTTTCCGCTACGATACTACCGGTTTTCCCCAATCCTAACAAACAAGTCTTAATCATATGTATCCACCTCGCTAATGTTAAAATTGGAACCATGCCGCAATCAACCGTATGGATCGTAAACGTATACTCTCATTGCGACTTTGATATTTGAGGGAATTGCCTAATTACCTAATCAAATCCTTTGGCCAGAATATATAGTGATAAGCCAGATGTATCTATCAATATATTGTGAGCCAAAGCTAAAATTGAGAATTATGCAATTACTTAATTTATATATATTATATATTTTTGTAATAGTAAGTAAATATGAAAAAAAATGGAATGAGCTGTGGATAAGGTATGCAAGGGGATTATCCGAGAGGTTTTGCAATCAAATCACTGCGGATTTACAAAAGGATATTGAAGTTTCAGGAAAAACAATGGGATTTAAAGTGTAAATGGAAAGATAGCTTTGGGAAGTTAAAGCAATACATTGACTGCCTGTCCCAGCTGGTAACGGGATTGGGCATAAGATTTAACTTTGGGGTTATAAACTTTGCCGGTAGTATCTTCCGGATTTTTTTTCTCTTCCTCTTGCAGTTCTTTACGGGCTTGCAGTTCCATATTACTGGCTAAGGCCGCTACCGCCCTGTCGGCTCCGGAAGGATTGGCCGGCGCTAAAGCAGCTTTCTTGATAATCTGGGCTTTTCTAATGGTTGCTTCAGGATTATTTGGAACGGGGCTCATATCTAAAGAGACATGGCCTCCAACAGCGTATCTTTTACCATCGGGCCCGGTAGTATATTCGTAGACAGGGCCGCTTTTTACATAACCGGACGCAGTGGCCAGATGTTGCCGTTCATGGGTTCGGACTTTGAGATCGTTTTGTTTTAATCTTTGGAGTAACCGTTCTTCTTCAGGGTTAATTTCGGAAGTTGGATCGGAAGTCTTCTTCGGCTCGGATGAGGTTTGACTTTCGGATCGGGGTTTGTTCTGTTCACCGGAACCTTTAATAGTTTTATCTCCAGGCTTACCTTCATCGATTTCGCTTTTACCTTGTAATTGTCGGGCTTCGGGGGAAATGCTAAGGATAACCCCATCCGAAGCAGATTGGGCTCCTGATTTAGTCCCATGATTAGTCCGGCTGAGATGAAAATTGGTGGTAATAATTGGCGCCGAGCTGGTGAATAAATGATAAATATTTTGAATCATAAAGATAAACCTTCACTAACGTTATCGTCTTTAGGCAATGAAAACTTTAGCCCTTTTTTTGGGGGAAATAGATCTTTCGTCCTATAAATTTTGACCCAAAGAGACCGATAATCTTAATACACTCAAAAATATGAGCGATATAAATAGC
>JBLNDC010000463.1:0-2913 GCA_050261255.1 Bacteroidota bacterium | reverse complement strand
TGGCGATCGGGATCATAATAACCGGATTGAACTGGTTGATGCTTTAAAATTTATCAAAGCCGGTTCCAGAGACAGCTTCGTAACTTTAAATTTATTTAAGACCCTACCATACGCCGGTTATTATTATTACATACCTTTTTTAATCACCAAAAGCGCAGATCCTAAAAGGGAAATCATTTTTGAGAAAAATGGGTTTTACTTCTATGATGCGGTCCCGACCTTCGAATATGTTTCATTATTAGAACAATTAGTTGAAACTCAAACCTCGCTTTCAACCGCTCACGGTTCCTTCCAGTTCGGAACCTACCGGAGGCTAAACGAACCTCGCCTGCGTTTATCCGGTGGTACCAGCAATTCGCTGCTCTTTGTCACCCGTAATTACCTAATCAAAAATTTTCGCCGGATCTATCCGGGAGTCAATCCCGAATTAAGAATCAGCAGCGCTTTGACTAAACTTGGTTCCAATCAAATACCCGAAGTCTACGGTTTCTTTAAATATCAAGCCCAGGATGAATACACATTGGGAATACTCATGGAAATGGTCGTTAATTCCGGTACCGGCTGGGAGCGATGGGGACTGATCTTAAAAAAGCCATCCTCTGAAATGGAAGAGCTTCTCTATAAAGAGGCCGGGCAGTTAGGAAACGCCCTAGGTTATTTACATCGGGATTTAGCGTTCATCGCCCGGGAGGACGGGGGTTATTCTAAATTAAATTGGAGCGATTTGGAAAGCAGAATTGATCAGTTAACCACTGATATTAAAGAAGGTTTGACGGGACTTTTGGAATTTGATTTAATCCTAGCGAAGCTTGAGGATATTAAAGCGGGGTTATCTAAAGGGAATTTAGGCGCTAAATTTAGAATTCATGGCGACTTGCATTTGGAACAAGTTATAAAAACAGAAGAAGGCTGGACTATACTGGATTTTGAGGGCGAACCGCTTAAATCCATACCGGAACGGGAAAACTGTGATTCACCGCTTAAGGATTTGGCGTCAATGTTAAGATCGATCAGTTACCGTATTAAAAGTGGCGAACCTAATCGAAATCAACTGAAGACCGAGGGAAAAATCGCTACCGGATTAATCGATGGCTATCTGGAAAGCTGCCGTGAGGCAAATGCCGATTTCTTACCGGATGGGCCTCATTTTAGCCGACTACTTTCTTTATTCCAAATTGAACGTGCGGTTTACGAGTGTTTTTATGAATCCAAATACCGGCCCGACTGGCTTTGGATACCCAGGACCGGATTGGAAAAGTTGATTCATAACGATCTGAAAGGAAGATCCGACTTTGAAAGTAACTTTATTTACCAATGAATATCCTCCCAATATTTACGGAGGAGCCGGGGTTCATGTGGATTATCTTTCGAGATTTCTTGCGGAATTAGTTGAGGTGGAGGTCCGGACTTTCGGGGGGCAAAACGATGGGGAAGGGACCAATCCGCGAGCCATAGGTTTTCACGGTTGGGACTTGCTCCATCAGGGGGGATTGCCGTTCGCCAAAGTTTTGCAAACACTCTCGGTTAATCTAGCCTTTAATAACAAACCGTTAACAACGGATGTGGTCCATTGCCATACCTGGTATACTTTTTTCGCCGGGTTTTTGGCGAAGATTTTGTATGGAGTACCGTTGGTAGTGACGATGCATAGCTTGGAGCCTCTCCGCCCTTGGAAGGAAGAACAGTTAGGCGCCGGTTATCACTTGAGCTCATGGATGGAAAAGAACGGAGTGGAACATGCCGATAGGGTCATCGCGGTTTCAGCCGAGATGAAAGAGGACATAGTTAAGACCTATCAAATACCATCGGAAAAGGTGATGGTGGTGCATAATGGAATTGACCTTGACCAATACCAACCGGTGCAAGCCCGTGACTATCTTGATGGACAAGGGATCGACTATCCTTATCTTTTATTTGTAGGCAGGATTAGCCGTCAAAAAGGGATTCTTCAGTTACTGGAAGCAATGGAGCAGCTAGACCAAGTTAAATTAGTGTTATGCGCCAGTTCTCCCGATACTCCCGAATTGGAAAGGGAAGTGCGGGAGAAGATAAAACAAAACCCTAGAATTAAATGGATCAATGAAATGGTATCAAAAGATAAAGTAATTCAGTTATATTCCCATGCCACCGCATTTATTTGCCCGTCGATATATGAACCATTCGGAATTATCAACCTAGAGGCTATGGCTTGTAAAACTCCGGTGATCGCTTCGCGGGTGGGTGGAATTAAGGAAGTAGTGGTTGATGGTGAAACTGGTTTTTTAGTATCCCCAGACAATCCAAGGGAGTTAGCGGAACGGATCCGATTAGCCTTAAATAACCCGGAACTGATGGTCAAATTTAAAGAAAATGGGCGTCAACGGGTTGAACGGTACTTCAGTTGGGAATCAATTGCTAAACGGACCGTTGAAATCTATCAACAAGTAAGTAAGGAACTGGTTTTTGGATAGGAATCAAAAGTGGTTTGAAATAATTGTCAACAATGTCAAAGGTTTATAAGATTGGGACTAAAGACTCATTAAGTTTTTAATAAAGAATTTCGATATATTCAGTAAAGCAAGGATGCTGTTCGCCCGCCAAGGAAGGCGGTTTATTTATGATCGGAATTATTGGTTATTAGTTAGATTTTGGCCTTTTAACCGAAAAGCTATTTGCCAACAACTAAAGCTTTAGAGAAATTTTAAGGAAAGAACGGGTGAGGCCCGTTTTTTTATCTTTTCCCTGGGAAAATACATATGATGGGAAGGGGTGTTTGGGGATGCCGGAAGGAAAACCGGAAACTTGGATTGACGATCAAACCCAAATTGAATGTTTATGCGCATTAATCTCCGGACTGAGTTTAAGCGAGCGGAATCTTACCTTGAGCGCGCTTGATTTTCAGAGTATGGGATTATCGAAAAAGCACCAAATAGA
>JBLNDC010000462.1:0-4307 GCA_050261255.1 Bacteroidota bacterium | reverse complement strand
ACTTTAAGATAATATAGTAGGTAGGAATTAGCGTAACCGCTCCAGGGACCATCATTGTGGCCAAATAAAAATTGAACAAAGAATTTTTACCCGGAAAACGTAGTTGTCCAAAAGCGTAACCCGCTAATGAGCATGAAATAAGAGTTCCCGCTAAGACCGCCAAGGCCACAGTCATCGTATTGAACAAATACCGTCGCAAATTAAATTTTGACCAAGCAATATAATAACTTTCAAATGACATCTTCTTGGGTATCAAATAATAGCCTGTAAGGATTTCAGAGCTGTCTTTCAAAGAGGTCGAAAACTGCCACATTAACGGGAAAAGATAAATAAATAAAATAATAATAATCAATAAATAAATCCAGACTTTATTAAAAAAACGTTGTTGCCCTAAGGTTTTCACCGGCGGTACCCTCCTCAAACTTTATGAAACATCGTAATTAACGCGTGACCCAATGTACTTAAAAGTTAAAACCGTGCAGATGATAATGAAGATAAACAAAACAACCCCCATTGCGCTGGCCTGCCCCATTTGCAAGAAAGAAAACCCTTTTTGGTATAGATAAACATTAAAGACACGCGTGGAATTACCAGGGCCACCCTTGGTCATGGCTAAAGGCAAGTCAAAGATTTGTAAAGTGCTGATCATATTGACAACCAAATCATAAAAGAAAATCGGGCTGATAACCGGCATTGTAATATGCCAAAACCGGCTCCAACCGCTAGCTCCATCTACCAAAGCCGCTTCATGCAGTTCTTGAGGGATAATTTGGAGGGCGGCTAAAAGTAGGATAATATGATACCCCAGGTATTCCCAAATGTTAACTGTTAGTATAGCCCATAGCGCAATATCCTGTGAGGTCAACCAACCAATTTTCGGGATGTTCAACATCGCTAAAAGATGATTTATATAACCGAACTCTCTATTATAAATCCAGTACCAAACCAATCCAATAGCCACCGGCATACAAATCCATGGCGAAATGAATAAAGTCCGGAAAATGTTGAGAGCTTTCAGTTTCCGATTTAGTAATATGGCCACCATTAAAGCCAAAAAACTCTGAATTGGGACATTGGCTATGGTAAACAGGATAGTGACTTTCAAAGCGTTCCAAAAAACCGGATCCCTAAATAAAAGCTGATAATTTAATAGACCAACCCATTTCGGGGCGGTGATTAAGTCCCAGTTGGTAAAACCAATGAATATTGTCGCTATAATAGGGGCCAACATAAAGATGAAGAAACCCGCAAAATTAGGAAGGAGCATCAGATAACCCGCTAGCCACTCCCGCCAATGCCGTCGAAATTTTGTGCCGTGTGGCGGTTTGCTGAATTTATCTTGTCGGCTCACACTAGTATTGTTCATTTTACCCTCCTGCCAATATTGAAAAAATCGGCGGAAAACCACTTAAAAATATGTGAATTTCCCGCCGTTTACCATTTAACCGTATCCAAGAATTACTTCAGTAAAGGATCAACTTGGCTCTTAATATTAGCGACGGCTTCTTTGGCGCTTTGGGAACCGGTGAAGGCCAAATCAAGTTCACGTTGAATCACATCAAAAATTTGAGCCCAGTTTTTATGCATCGGCCAGAGTCCGGTCTTGTCGGTTTCATCTATGAAAAATTTTACATGCTCCGGACCCTTGGCTTTCGTCGCGGCCAGATATTCCGGCATCAGCTTTGGTATCGCCGGGAAGACCACGCCATACTGTGTAATAATCTTTTGGGATTCATAACTATCCATCCACTTGCACAGCTTCCAAGCTTGTGCCGGATATTTGGTCTTGGCATAAACATTATGGGCCAAACCATTGAAACAACTGTAACGGCCGGCCGGGCTTTTTGGAAGTAAAGCGACATCCCATCTGAATTTAAAGTTAGCGCGGGCATCGGATAACATCCACGATCCGTTCACATCCATTGCCGCTTTTTGACCTTTAAATACTTCCCAATCGCCGCTGGTAGCCAATTGACCTCCGGGAGCGGGAGCCACATTGTATTTATTGACCAAGTCGGCCCAGAATTGTAAGGTTTCTACTGCCTTCGGCTCATCCATAACGAACTTGGCGCCGTATGGCTTATTGATTATACCGGTTCCGCCATTCATCCAGATGAAATTTAGATAACCGCATTGCGCATTGTTTCCAATAACAAAGGAACTTAATCCATACTGAGCGATTTTATCCTTATTAAACCCTTTCTCAATAGCATTTTTACCGTTTTCATCAAACGTCAGTTTTTGAGCGATTTGCAGGAACTCCCCGCCGTCTTTCGGGTTCCAGGACCAATCCTCGCTGGGATAAGGGATTTTTGCCTTATCAAAGAGATCCTTGTTATAAAAGACGCAAATTGTATCCCAGTCTTTCGGGATGCCGTATTGTTTGCCTTGATGGTTCCAATTTTTTACCAATCCCTGATAATAAGCGCTTAAATCAACCTTATCTTTTTTAATAAACGGGGTTAGATCCATTAAGGCGCCTTTAGTAATCAGACCGGAGAAATACGCTAAATGTCCCCAAAAAACGTCGGGCAACGTTCCGGCGGCAACGCCGGTGGTAATCTTGGTCCAATAATCATTCCATTCAACCAACTCCACCTTAACATTAATATCTGGGTTTTGTTTCATGAATTCTTTGATGGAAGCCTCCATCGCCGGCAGCTGGTTACCATCCCAAATTGAATAACGCAAGGTTACCTTGGGCGCGGCCACAACCGTTACACTTGAAATAACCAAAACCAGAATCAGTGCTACAAACAATAACCTTTTCAAGCAAGTCCCTCCTTAATTTTTTTTGATTTTCACCGCCGATGTATATACATGACATTTTTGAGCGGTGATAATCCATTAACTTATTTTTAACATGATCCGGCCAATAAAAATATGAAATAAAATTACGATTTGGCGGAAGCTTTTCCGAAATATTATCAAAAGTATATCAGTGGATTATGTAGTTCATTTTTGAGGAGTAAAAAAATACGGCTCAGGTGAAAAAAATTCATTTGACGGTGGTTTTATAGTAACCGCCAGTCTGCATCACCCCTTCAATCTGCCGGTTAATTGTATTAAGCGTGTCTTGCAAATCAGCTCCCATTAAAATGTCATTAAGCCCGGAGCCGATAATCGGAATGTATTGAACCGCCTCAGGAATATTGGGGCGGTCCCGCGCCACCGCCAAATATTTGGCAGCCACCGCCAGTGGCTTTTCGGGGGCTTTGGCGGCAAAACGCAGGTTGATATCAATCGCCGGGGTGGGCGCCATCCCCATATCCGCATACTCTTCTAAAAAGCTCCGGCTGATCAGAGTTTGACAAAACTTTTTGGCGGCCACAATATGTTTACTTCGCCGGGGAATGACAACTCCCCAACTTTCCAATCTGGGAATAGCCCGTCCGCTTAAACCTACCGGCAAGGGGGCGTATTTCACCTTACCCGCTACTTTGCTACGGTTATTGTCATTCAAAAAATAGGTCGAGCCGGACCATAGGATCATCGCCGCCAAACGGCCGCTGGCGAAAAAGTTGACCGCCTCCTCAGTTTGCCAGGTCGCTGCGGCCAGGGGGGCGCAGTCTTTAAGAATTTGGGTGTACATTTGGGTGGCTGCTACCGCCGGCTGGGAATTAAGCAACGGTCGCCAGGACCGGTCGAAGTACTCCCCCCCGTTCGACCAAAGGAAATAGCTCCAAATAGAGGAGGCGCTGTCCCCGGGATTGGCCGGGAAAGCCAACCCGTATATATCGCCAACCGTCAACCTCTTACCGGTATCATACATCTCTTTAATAGTGCGGGGTGGGGAAATTCCCGCTTTTTTGTATAGATCGGAACGATAAATATAGATCAAGGTATCGGCCAGGTAAGGCAGAATATAAATTTTCCCGTCCGAGACGGCAATGTTTCTTAATTGGGGATATAAGGAATTTAATTTATAATCGGCCCTCTCCGCCGGATCATTTAAAGGAAGTATCTTGCCGCTATAATAAAAATTAAGCAGTTGCGAACAGGGGCCCAAAATAAGGTCATACTCACCAGTGTCGTTCATAATCGCCAAACGGGCCTTGGCTAGGTAGGTATCCCAATAAAAAAAATTCTTCTCCACTTTTATATGGGAGGCCGACAGTTTTTTCTCCAATAAACCTATAATAACCTCGTTCACGCCGACTGCTCCAAGCAAATGAATAGTTTCACCTTGTTCCCCTATTGGCGTAGGCGAATCTGAGGAAGAACAGCCGATTAGCGTTAGACAAACCAAAAATACACCCAGCAATCTTACGTTTATCATCGCTCCTCCAGAATTTAGATACAGCGTT
>JBLNDC010000461.1:0-12946 GCA_050261255.1 Bacteroidota bacterium | reverse complement strand
TTCAAGATAAACTGCATGGTTCAAGCGCTAACCGTATTTATTTCGCGACACGTGGTAACCGAAAAAGACAGCAACCTCTGGAAGAGGCAATAAATAAAGCGCGTGAGACCTTTGAAGCCAAATCCAAAACCAAGGTAGAAAGTAAAATCGAAATTTTTGCCCAATCGCCTTCTGATGAACCCTGTTTGCAGGTAACCGACTATGTTAACTGGGCTGTTTATCGGGCGTACACCACGGGTGAAATGCGCTATTTCAATACCATTCGCGCTAAAGTAAGCTTACTGGTTGACTTATATGATTTTAAGCCAAATTGGGAGAACTTTTATAACCGAAGAAATGAGTTCGACATTAATAAAATAAGCCCTTTGTAGCTAGGGACATAATGTCCGCACGGCATGAAGCCGACTTTCGCATACAAAGGACTTTATTTATTCAATATGTTTCCTATCAACCATAGTATATATCATTTTCATTAATTAATCAATCTTTACATAATGAGCACATAATAAAAACCCTTAATGTTAATTATCTTTATAAATTCTCCTCACTCAAGGTATTATCCGCACGAATCATGCCGTAAATCTTATTACTGGCCTTTCTCCAATTCAAAATCCACCCCCATTATACCTTTGTTTAATTCTCCATTATTTATGGAACCATTCTAAAGAAATGGAAATTTATGCCGAATCTAAAAAACAGATCTTAACCTGAAGAAAACCAAAAGGTTCAAGGAGGAATTTAAAATGGCCAAAGTAATTCAAGCCTGGGCGAAGTTTGGACCTAAGCTAGAACCGGTCGCTCCGATGAAGCAAGACGAATTGATCGAATACATCGTCGCCGCCACCAATCAAAGCCGCGGCAGCGTACTAGCGGTCCTGTCCGAATTGGACATGGCGATCAAAGCCGCGCTCAAAATCGGGCGTATCGTCCACTTGCCCAATAATACCCATTATCGGCCTATCGGCAAACGAGACGGTTCCATTGATATTAACGTCCGCGTCAACCCCGAGCTGAGCCGGGAGATCAACTCCGATTTTCGCGGTAAATGGATCAACTCCGCTAATATCGGCAAAAGCCAAGACGAGATCATCGCCCAATGGAACGAAACCTACCCCGACGATCCGGTGGAAACATAGCGCATTGCGTTGGGGTGGTTACCTAATAAATACTGTCTCTTTGTCTCTGAGTCTCTGTGGCAAAAATAAATTTAGCCACAGAGGCACAGAAACACAGAGGGATAGACAACAGTCACCCTACCGCCAGAAATTTAACCAAAGGGATCTAAAAATTTCTCTAAAGGAACATTGGAATTAAGCCAAGGAGTTTTAAAAATTTCTCTAGAGAAATTTTTAGATTTCACTAGAGAAATTTTTTGGTTAAGCCAAGCAATTTTTAAATTAAGCCAAGGAATTTCGAAATTTCTCTAGAGGAATTTTTAGAGTTCACCAGAGAACTTTTCACAGCAGCCGCTCATTAATTTTTTAATACATATCCTTCACCATTTCGATTGCTCCGCTTTCCCAAAGCTCGGTATAACGTTTTTTAATCTCAAACCCGAGTTTTTGATAAAATTTGACTGTTGGTTCATAAGATGGCTTGGTCTCCGGCGGAACCGTAAAAGCGACTATTCTATCAAACCCCAAGCCTTTTACATATTCAAATAAATGGTTCATGAGGAACGATCCGTATCCTTTGCCCCGATGGTCGGGATGCGTGCCCATTAATAAGATATTGATTGAACCGTCCAAACTGGTAAAAACGATAAACGATCTGATTGCCCCTTCTTGATCCGTTAGACACAATGTATCATGAAACAACAGGTCCTTTGCGATGTCCCCCGGTACATTCGGCGTGAACCATTTTTCAGTTAAAAGCTTTGCAATATCAACAATTTGTTCAATTATGTCTTTCCCCGGCCGTTGATGTAACTGAATTTTGTAATCCATTTGTTTTGCATCCTTATTTTAGCTTTCATCGGAACAAATAAAATCCCAAACAAATGAAACCTCTTTATTAATAAGCCATTGATATGTATCGGAACACTTTTCAAATCATTCGTATAACGCGCCAAAAAGTTATCTTTCCAACGTCTTCTCAAGCCAAGAACGCATTTCACTGATGACCGTATCGGTTTTGGGATCATCATGTGACAGATTTAACGCATGATCCATGCCTTCATAAATGCGGGACTCTATATTGGTCTTTCCAATGCCTCGCAAATACTCCGTCATTTCAATCGCTTTCTCCACCGAGACTGAGTTATCGTTGCCCCCATGAACCAGTAAAACCGGTGTATCGATCATTTCCAACAGCGCTTGTTTATCTAACGACAACATACTCCGCCACCAAGTGTAGCCATGATTGCTCATAGAGACTTCAAATGGTCCGCTTGCCAGAATATGTTGGGCAAATTTTTGGAATCCCTCCGCGCTTTTTTCAGCTTCTTGTTCCGGTAAAGCGCCGGAACGGATGCTGTGAAGCACATCGTCGCTAAACCATCGCCCGCCACCGCCGAATGCTATCGTGGCATTGATATAGCTTGCTCTAGATGTCAGAATCAAAGCGACATCCGAACCTTCGCTTCCACCAACAACGATTACTTTTTCATATGCATACTTCCCGCGCAGATATTCCAGAACATTCTCAACATCATCGGCGCGTTGCATCGGATTATCATGGGACAAATATGCCGGAGGGCAATCCGGGCGCTCCACTTCCTTGCTGTATGCCAAGTCTTCGGTAATTCCGTATTTTTCTACCGTGAGCAGATCGGCTGCCGGATAAGTACTTCTCAGTTTGGCAATCGAAGGATTCCTCCGCACACTGTTACAATCCGAACCCTGAAGAATTACCAGCAAACAATCGGAAGTATGTCCCGTATTGGCAAAATCCAAATAGTAATGAATCAGCGAGCCGTCGTCTCGCTTCATTGTAAATGATTCAGCTATGGCGCTCTGCGAAAAAAAGACGGCGGGTATTAGACAAAGCAGAATAGCAATTTTAAATCCTCTAATATTCATGTCTGTTCCTCCCGGATAATATTGGTCGCCAACCGCTTAACCATAAACTCCTTGGCCTTCCGCTTCAAAATCCAAATATCCTTACAAGATGATCTTTTTCTTCTTTTGGATTATTTTCGATTCAATTGTATAATTTGACATTTTCCAATTAAATCCTGTACATTGTCGTAACATAATATAAAACCGAAGGATAGACTCCTCCGGTATCAAGATAAATTCATTAATTCTCCCAATTCAATGTATTATCCATGAAAGCGTAGGAAAAACCTTACATCTAACCTCTCTCTACAACTGTTTTCAACAGCTTTGATATAAACTGACCCGATAAATATATTCGTTAATTTTTGAATTACCTGGGTGCTTGTCCATATTGACTCCAACACTCCAATGCTCATTGATACATCTGGTAAAATCGCTTGAATTATTTCTCCCCGAATCCAAATATCTCCTCCAGGATTCTAAGTCGTAACCAATCATCTATAATAATCAAAAAGATCCCTCCGATTCCGAAACGCCCATAAGCGCTCCAAACTATCGTCAGGATCTTCCAAGCACTTCTTCAAACTTCACCCTTCACTCTTCAAACTTTGAATCACGCTCCGCAGCGCGCTTCCAATTGCCGGTAACCCACTAAAAAACGTTCCATCCGTTCCAAGGCGTCCTCCAGTTGGCCGACTGCCGGGAGGAAAACGATCCGGAAATGGTCCGGCTCCGGCCAGTTAAACCCGGTCCCCTGTACCAGCAGCACTTTCTCGGCGATTAATAAATCCTGAATGAAACGTTGGTCATCCCGGATATTAAAGCGTTTGACATCCACTTTGGGGAAAAGGTATAAAGCGCCTTTCGGTTTGACACATGACAAGCCGGGAATCTGATTAACTTTACTCCAAGCATATTCCCGTTGCTCATAGAGTCGCCCTCCCGGTTGAGTCAGCCCCTTGATGCTCTCGAAATTGTTCAAGGCGACCTCAATGGCGTATTGGGCCGGGACATTGCTGCACAACCGCATCGACGAAAGCATGTTCAATCCTTCAATATAACCTCTGGCCATCTCCTTATTGCCGCTGATCACCATCCACCCGGCCCGGTACCCGGCGACCCGGTGTGACTTGGACAGTCCGTTAAAGGTGATAAAGAAAGTTTCATCGGATAAAGAAGCGATCGAAGTATGCTTTATTCCGTCATACAGGATATTATCATAGATTTCGTCGGCAAAAATGATTAACTGATTGGCTACTGCCAATTCGACAAGCTTCCGGAGGATTGATTCCGGATAGACCGCTCCGGTTGGGTTATTGGGATTGATAATTACGATCCCCTTGGTTTTCGGGGTAATCTTCTTTTCGATGTCTTCCAGATCAGGATTCCAATCGGAGGCTTCGTCACAACGGTAATGGACCGCCTTGCCTCCCCCCAAGTTAACGGCTGCCGTCCATAACGGATAGTCCGGGGCGGGAATCAGGATTTCATCCCCGCTATTTAATAAACCTTGCATCACCATCACTATCAATTCACTGACGCCGTTCCCGATATAAACGTCGTCAATCCCGACTCCCCGAATCCCTTTTTTACGGGCATAATTTACCACCGCTTTCCGGGCCGGCAAAATCCCTCTCGAATCGGAATAACCGTGGGCCTGGGCTAGATGGGCATTAATCTGGTTAATTACATCCGCCGGGGCTTCAAACCCAAAAGGGGCCGGATTACCGATGTTTAGCTTCAGAATCCGCTCTCCGGACGCTTCCATCCTCTGGGCTTCATCCATTACCGGTCCGCGGATATCATAACAAACATTATCCAATTTGGACGACTTTTTAAAATGACGCATTCGGGTTACCTCCGCTGTTCAATTTGTTACGCGTTATGCGTTTCGCGTTACGCGTAAACCATTATTACTAGTGATATTTTCTCAAATGAGTTATTAACATTAATTTAATTGCCCCGCCTTATTCAAAAAACATACTTAACAAATTTTTGACTATCCAGACTTACAACCACCACGTAACGCGGTACGTTTAACGCGTAACGGAACTTTCATCTCCTGACTCTTGATAAATCTTAGCACAACCTTCCCCAATTGTCATTAACTCGATTTATCCATCTCTTTAACAACTGCGCCGATGATTTTGATCCCTTGCTCGATCTCTTCCGGCTTGACCCTGGAGATTCCCAGCCGGAAAGTATTAGCTCCTCCGTAGTCGGTGAAAAAAATATCCCCCGGCATAAATAAGACCCGTCTTTGATAACATCGCGCCAGAACCTCCCGGGCATTTAACCGGTCCAGTTCGACAAAGATATGGAGCCCGCCTTCGCCCCAAACTTTTTTACAAGGGATATATTCTCTGACGAGCCGGATAGCTGTCTCATGCCGTTTTTTATAAACTTTTCTAGCTTTCTTCAAGTACTTTTCAAATTGGCCGCTTTGAAGGTATTCATACAATAATGCTTGGTCCAGGAAAGAGGTATGAATGTTGAAACTCCGCTTGATGCTTTCCAAGTAGGATATTAATTCCCGGTCCGCCATAATCCAGCCGATCCGCAGCCCCGGAAAGAGCACTTTTGAAAAACTACCCAGGTAAATAAGGTTGTTCCCCTTCCCGGAAAGAGCCAATAACGGGGCCACATGAGTTCCGGAATAGCGCAGCTCCTCATTGAAGCCGTCTTCGATCAGGGGTATCCGGCGCTCGGCAAAGATCTTCAGAATACTAAGGCGTTTGTCCAACGGCGTCACTAAACCGGTTGGGTTATGATATGAAGGAATTAGAAAACCGGCTTTAACAACTTTCTCTGTCAATCGTTCTTCCAAAATATCAAGGTCTACGCCATCTTCTCTCATTGGAATTCCGACCAGCTCCAGGCCGAACAGGTTCATGATTTTGATGGCTGTATTATGAGTCGGGTTCTCACAGACGATTCGGTCACCGGGTTTGGTCAAAGCCCTTAACACTAGGTTGAACCCTTCGGTAAAACCGTTGGTAATCAACAGTTCCTTCTCCGAGAGGTCCACCCCTTTGTTCTTCATGTATTGAGCCAAATACTCGATGAGTGGCTTATAGCCGCGGGCATATCCGTAGTTCAGCAGTTTCGATCCTTCTAAGGCAAAACGGTTTAAGAAGGCCTTTTTAAATTCATTCACATCAAACAGGTTTTCATCCGGGGCAATGCTTTTGAAGGAGATCATCCCTCTTTCCCAGCGCAACTCCTTTTTCTCAATATCCAAGACGCTGGCTTTTTGGGCAAAATCGCCGGTCAATTTCGGCCACTCGAGCTGAACGCCGTCCCCGTCCTTTTTTACCTCAATCCGGGCTACATATGCTCCCTGGCCTTTGACTGAATAAATAAAGCCGTCATCCTCCAAGTACTGGTATGCCGAAATAATAGTATTCCGGCTAACCTTCAAGATAGCGCTCAAGTCCCGGGTGGATGGAAGCCTCACTCCTGATTGAAGAATCCCTTTTAAAATTAAGTCTTTTAAGTAATCTTTAATCTGAAGATATGCCGGCCGGTTGCCGTCGATTACTAAATCATTGAACATCTCTATTACCTCTCATGCCTATTTTGACATAGATCACTCATAAAAAAAAGAGCCACCGAAGGCCTCTTTTAAGCTAATCGTGGTTTAAGGATTTATGAACCGAAGACCTCTTTCAACAACTTGGTTACCCGGGCTGCAGGGTCCTGCCGGATCTTCTTTTCTTCTTCTCCCAATATATAAAAGAGGCCGTCTAATGTTTTAATAACTATATACTCATCAATATCGATTGGTTTATACTTTAAGAACTTGATTTTTCCAATTTCGAAGGTGATCTGCTTGTAGATTCGGGTTACGTCCGCTTCATTAGTTGCTTGGCTGACTGCTGGTAAAAAGGTGGTTTTTAGTTTTGCAGAAGTTTTATCCTGAAAATAGTCGGTGGCCGCCGTATCATTGCCTTTAAAAATGGTAAGCGCATCTTCGAAAGTCATCTCTTTGATTGCACCCCAAAAGATATCCTTCGCCGCAGGCGTTGCTCTTTCCGCAGCCCGGTTAAGGCTGAGCGCAAACTGGTCCACCTGGGCCCCTAAACCCAGTTGTCTTAAAACCTTCTCCATCTTTAAAAGTTGTTCGGGCAAGGGAATCTTAATCGCCGGATTTTTATAAAAACCATCAACTTGGCCGGCCTGCTTGACAGTGTTTTCGGTCCCAATTTTCAATGCTTCCTTTAAACCGGCGGCGATTTTTGCTTGGTCGGGCTTGGGTTGCCATAAAAAACTCCAATCAAAACCTAACGCAACTCTGACCGGTGTGAGTATCAAGATTAACGCCAATAATATCGCCCATAATGACTTTAACCTCATTTAAAACACCCTACCTCTTGATTATTATCTGATTACGGACCGGAAATTGCCCGTCAAAGACCATCGGGACACCCTGCCCCCAGATGGATTTTTGGGTGGCCTGAACCGTCAAATGGGGCCTAATGCTTAAACCGGAATTGCCGACCGTCGCGATGGGTTGTCCCGGCTCAACCCAGTCTCCCGGTTTCACAATGATACTATGTTGCTGGAGGTGGGAAAGGGTAATCAATGTTTGCTCAAAACTCTTGATCACTACCCGGTTTCCGGTGATGTTAAGCCAGTCTTTGTCGGGGGGATTGAAATCCGGCAAAACGTCAACCACCTCAATCACCTGGCCGGCGCAAGGACTATAGACAGTTTCCCCGAAAATCGCATAACTTTTGTAATCTTGCGGCAAAAACCCGCGGGCTGCCATTCCCATACGGTTCAATTTCTCGATATCCACCCCGTACTGGACTGCTGCCGCCAGTCTTTTCCGGTTAAAATAGGTGTTGGCGCGATAATTATTTACAACAATGCTGCTTCCGCCGTTTATTATATAATAAGCTCCGGTTTTCAACGGGAAACTAAGTTCAATCGGTCCTCCCGGATGAATCCGGCCGCTTACGGCTACCACTAGCAAAAAAGCAAAGACCGCGCCGGTTAAACCAAAGCTTATTGTCATAACCCATTCAAACCAATTTTTTGAATCCCAAAAGGATTCATCCTTAACCCAAAAATAGGAGAACCCCGCCGCCAACAGAAAGAGGACCACCATCAAATAACGAAAGTACACCGAGATAACGCTCCACCTGCCAACCAGGTAAAATAAGGCCAAATAACTTCCGATCACCAGAATTTTGAGACACCAGTTAAATTTAGTCTTACTTCTGAAAATAAATAACCAGGCAATCAAGGACAAAGGGACAACCAAATGAGTCCCGATGATTAAGAGCCAATTTTCACTAAGCGCCATTCTGCTTAGGAAGAAAAGTTTTTCCAGCAAGGCCATAGCCTTCACTCCTCTAGCAAATTACATTCATCTTAATATTCGGTAATAACCTGAAAATGCTTTACTGATTGATACTGCTTTTACTTAACCAGAAAAATAAACTTCTTTCAAATAACTTTAACCCTCAGCTAAATTTAAAGGCTGTCCCATAATTTCAGGAACAGCCTCAGGAGACTTGAAGTATTGGACTCGAAGATGCGCCCGGTTAAGATTAGCCTTTATTGCCAAACCGGGTGTTGCGGGCGATATCAACCATTACTATTACCGCTTCGGAAAGGAAATACGCGATCAGTAGAGTAATAAACCCCATGGTAGCGCCGGTTAAGATATACTTCACACCGCCGATAAAAGTTAAATCATGAAAAGCCGGAGCTAAAAGCGAAACAATCCCTAATAAATCTCTTCCAGCGTCTCTGCCGGTCATCCAGATGTATAAACCTCCGGCAACAGCCGTAACCGCTAGAAAAGAGGCGTACATCTCGCCAATCAATTTTAAACAAAGTGAGACAATGGGGATAACCGTGTATTCGGATTCCGGTAGCCGCTCAATATTATGGGCGCGAATCAACATGACATGAACGACCATATAAACGGCAACGACCATTAACAACTGAAAGATAATCCCGCCAATAATTCCGGTAACCGGAAGGCTAAAAACAAATTTCCATTTTACGATCCACCCCACTAAACTGGCAAAAGCTATGGCGATAGCTAGTACCCGGAGCGCGACGGTGACTGACTTTCTAAAAAATTTCCCTTCGGAAATAAACTGTAACACCGGTTTCATGAAAAAATACTTATTCATAACACGACCTCCCATCTTTTTTCAGCTCCATGTAATCTTATTGATATTACAAAAAACTTAGTATTATTATTAATTTAGAGACTATTTCTTTCGGTATTCTTCAGTTCGTAATTTTGGCCCGATGATCGGATAGTCATTAATTAGCCTCTGAATAGTATATATTATCTGATTGATTTTCATGTCCCATTGAATCATTTGCGAGGTGATCACAATTTTCGCCGGGTCCTTCAAAACTCCTTTTAGATTTTACTGGTTAGTGACTAATAAAATTCATTTCTTTAGTTTGGAACGAATTTGATCAGCCCTTTCGTCGGCGGCCTGTGATTCACCAATCCTTCCTAAATCGCTATAAATAATCGCCATTCGTTCCAATAGTGGGATTAATTCAGGATCTTCAAACCCATTATTGGTTTCGATCACCAGAACCAGCCACCGATAAAGCGCTTCGGCGTTTTCATAATCCCCCTCGTAAAAATAGATATCGCCCAACTCCAAGAGGAAGGGCTTTAAACCCGGATCAACCGTTCCCCGGCTGTTTCTTAAATTATCGATTCCCCGGCGGTATAATCTTTTGGCTTCTTTAGTTTTTTGCTGCAATTTTTGCACTCGAGCCATATTTAGTAAAGTTGAAGTTATTTCCTGGGCGTCATTAGGTAATAGCTTGTACTTGATTTTTAAGATCCGAAGATAAACTATCTCCGCAACTAAATACAATTTTTGTTCCAGGTAGAATGATGCCATATTTTCTAAGATCGTTAAAGTTTCAGGCGAGTTCTCCCCATAAACCTTGCGCCTAATCCCCAAGGCCCTTTGATATAAAAGCTCGGCTTCGTTATATTGCTTCACGGAGCCTAAGAGAAAAGCTAAATTATTTAAGGTAACTGCTACTTGGGGGTCCTCCGGCCCCAAACCTTCTTCTTGAATAGTCAGCGCTTTACGGTAATACGTTTCCGCCGCTTCACGTTTTCCGATAGTCAAATAGAGTCCGGCCAGATTATTTAAAGTGCCGCTTAAATCAGGATGACTAGGGCCAAGCGCTTTTTCCTGCCCCTCTAAAGCTTTATGACAAAACTCCAACGCCGAATCGTATTTGCCTATTTGTTGCAAGAATACCGCCAAACTTGTCAAAGAATCGATGACTAAAGGATGGTCTAAGCCTAAAGCCTGCTCCCGTATTTCAAGGGCTTTTACGTAAAAAGACTCCGCCGCTTCCAACCGCCCCAGTTTCACTTGGAGATCAGCGATACTCCAAAGGCAATCAGCCACTCCCGTATGATTCGAACCATAGATTTTTTCCCTCAATACCAGCGCATCTTGAAAAGACGTTTCCGCTAAATCATATTTCGCCTGCCCGCAATATAACTTCCCCAGATTATACTGTATATTCGCTAATAATGGGTGATTTGGCCCAAAAACTTTCCGGTAAATATTGGCAGCACGCTTATAAACCGGTTCCGCCTTACTGAAATTGCCTTGCAATTGATAAACATCGGCTATGTTAGTGAGGACTAAGGCTACGTCTTGGCCTTCCAACCCGAATCTTCTTTCGGCGATCGCTAAGGCCCGTTGGAGAATTCCATTCGCTTCTTGATATTCCCCTTGTCGTTTCGAAATCTCAGCGCTGCCCACTAAAAATTCGATGGTCCAATGAATGTTTTGCTCCGTGTTTCCTTTGACAATCTTTAACAAGTTTTCAAAAACCTTTTTTGCCTCGGAAAAGCGGCCCCGTTCCAGATAAAACCAGGCGATCTGATTTAACAAAATAATTTTTTGGGGATGTTCTTGACTGAGTATTTCATCATAAATAGCGAGGGCTTCCTGGTAAAACTTCTCCGCTTCACTATATTTGCCTAAAATACTATATAACGAAGCTAGTCCGGAAAGACTCAACCCGACGGCAGGGTGCTTCAGCCCAAAAATCCTTTGCCGCACTTCCAAAGCATTATTAAACAAGTCCTCAGCGGAGCGGTATCTGCCCAAGATGCTGTAAACCTCGGCCAAATCATATAAGGATACGGCCAATTTGGGGTCGGCTTGGCCGAATTCGTCAATCGCCATTTTTAAAGCCTTTTCACCGGCTAACGATGCTTCTTCGTATCTCCCTTCACGGCATAACAGCGCTACCTGGGCATTTAAAGCCGCCCAAGCCGCAGTATCGGCTAGAACTGCTCCCCCGCATGCAACAAACAATAATACTATTATCAAAACCCTCAACCAAATCTTCATAATACCTCTCCATTGACGGTAATATATTGGTAAGGCGCTGATATAATTGATGCTTCCCTATAATTAATATTGCTTCAAGTTACATGTTTCATACTAGTTGTCTTATTTTACTATTATATAAAACAATAAAAAAAATAGCCAGTCATTGGGTGTTGGCTATTATTGATTGGAAAACTACTCATAATTTCCAGGCTCATTGAGTGTAAGAAAAGCAAACATCTCAGAATCAGCCGTCACTTATATTTCCCGGCTCCAAAATTCCGTCTTCCGACTTCTATATTTTTCATCTTCGAACATTCTCATTTCCATTACCATATCTTTGAATAAATTTTTTTGATTCGTTTCTCCACTGCTTCGGCTTCTTTTAGTCGCCCTTGTTTTTCATATAAGTCGGACAATTGTTTTAAAAGTTCAGCCAATCCCGAATGAAACTCGCCATATGCCGCTTCAGCCTCGGTGATCGCTTTTTGGAGAACCGATTCGGCGGCGATATAATTCCCGCGAGCGCTATTTAGCAAAGATTCGGTTTCCAACAGTTCAACTGTTAATAACGGCTCTTTCCCGGATAACTTCCCGGTTAAAGCGGAAGCTTCTTCCCAATGGGATTGAGCGTTTGGATAATCACCTTGTCGGATTAGAATTTTAGCCCTTAAAAGCAACGCAACAATTTTTTCACGGTTTCCGGAATCGCCATTCCTAACAGCGATATCTTGCGCCTGTTTACTAAAGAACTCCGCTTCGCTCAGCCGGTTTGAATTTAAGTTGGCCTTGGAAAGTTGATTCAAAGCGGCGGCGGTCCTTAGGTCTTGGGCTCCATATTTTTGTTCTCGAATTTTAAATAACTGATAAGCTATAGACCCTGCTTGTTGATGGTTACGGTTGAAAGCAAGCAATCCCGCCATTTCACCGGTTGGTTCTTCCAAAATAATACTCTCCGCCCCCAATGAACTCTCTAAAACCGCTAAGCCTTCTCTTTGTAATTCTTCCGCTTTGATGTACTTGAGGTCGCTTTTTCTACACGCGGCCAAGGCGATCAAAGTTTTACCTAGATCAGGGTGGAATTTACTCCGCTTTTTAAAATACTTAAGGGCCTTCTTATAAAGCCCTTGGGCTTTTTTAGGGTCACCCTGTAAACGGAGGATTTCCCCTTGATAATATAGCAATTTCCCCGTATCCAACTTTTTTTTCTTATATGTTTTTATGTAGAGCGTATCGGCCCGTTGTAAGAAAGCTGAAGCTTCCGTATAATTTCCCTTTGCAATGTTGAGCGATGCCAACAATAGTAACGCCTTGCCCGTTGGCAAACTATCCGGGCCCGCTGTCTTTTCAAAAATATCTAACGCCCTAGTCCCGAGCGATTCGGCTGCTTCATATTGAAGCTGTCCCTTATTGATCTCCGCCAAAACCAGCATAACTTTACCAATTTCCACATTATCCGGGCCGTTGGTTTTCTCATAGATGGATAGTGCCTGTTCCGCATAGTTCCGCCCAAACAGATATTCGCCCCGCTCCGTCAAGATCTCGGCTAATCCGGAATAACACGCCGCCACATGCGAGTGTTCCCGGCCG
>JBLNDC010000460.1:0-9719 GCA_050261255.1 Bacteroidota bacterium | reverse complement strand
AATTGTTTTCATTAGTATCGGCGTTTATCGTAAAACCATATCCAATCGAAAGCCGGTTATTGATCCTACTGGTCAGTTGACCCTTCATACATCGGAATTTCCCAAGTCTTTTAACGCTTTTGTCAATAATTCCTCCGACGCTTCGGCCGTATTTGATCTGGTTTATGCCACCCTTTTGGAGATGGATTATAATACTTTGGAATATCAACCATTAATCGCCGAGTCTTGGACCATTTCTCCCGATAAAAAAGAATTTATCTTCAAATTGAATCCCGAAGCCAGATGGTCTGATGGAAAACCGATTACCGCCCATGATGTAAAATTTACTTATGATTTAATTATGGACCCCAAAAACATGACATCCGTCATGCGCTTATATTATAGCCGTTTAAATCCTCCCGAGGTTATTGATGATTATACCGTAAAAATGACTGTGAAAACGGTCCATTATAAGAATTTTGAAATGGTCGCCGGATTCAATATTCTTCCTAAACATTTGATGGAGGGGAAAGATTTTAATAAAGACTTTAATATGAGTCTTCCCGGCGGCAGCGGACCATATGATCTAACGGAGGTCAAGGAAGGAAGATACTATGTCTTGTCCCGCAAGCAAGATTATTGGGCCGATCGGTTGCCCCACCGGCGCCAAACTTATAATTTCGGAAAGATCAAGTATAAAGTGATGGACCGGAACCTGGCCTTCGAAGCCTTTAAAAAGGGCGAATTTGACTTTTATGATGAAATCATGCCGAAACGTTGGGTAACTGAGACTGAGAGCGAGCATTTCAAGAAAAACTGGATTGTCAAACAAAAGATCTATAATTATGCTCCGCGGGGATTTCTCGGTTTAGCTTTAAATATGCGCAAGCCGTTATTTCAAGATCTGCGGGTTCGCAAAGCGATCGCGCTTTTATTGGACAGGAAAACAATTTTGAATAAAATCTATTATGATTTATATAAACCATTAAATTCGTATTTTCCTTCTTTATATGGTCCGAATGAAAAACAGCCGCCGTTTCTCGACTATGATATCGATCAGGCGCGGGAACTCCTAAAACAGGCCGGATATGACCGAATGGACAATTCCGGGTATTTAATCGACCGGAATGGTCGGCGGTTGGAGTTTACCATCATTTATGCGATTGAGGATTATGAGAAAGATTTGACGATTTTCAAGGAAAGTTGTAAGAAAGCCGGGGTAAACCTGATACTGAAACGGTTATCTTGGGCTACTTTGATCAAGGAGATGGACCAATATAACTTCGATATGGTTAGAATCGGTTGGACCGGTGTCTTATTCCCCGATCCTGAGCAATTGTGGCATTCGAAGCACATTGGTGAAAGCGGAGGGAGTAATCTTCCCGGATTTAAAAATGATGAAATTGATGAATATATTGATTCGCTTCCCGGCAATTTTGACGCACAGAGCCGGATTCAAATTTTAAAGAAAATGGATCGAATCATCGCTAAGGAAATCCCATATGTACTGTTATGGGAGAGGGATTATTCCTGGCTGTTTTATAAAAATATTTTCGGCCAACCTAAAACAGTCACTCAAAAGTATTCTCTGGGAATCATTAAATACTGGTGGATCGATCCGGTCAAAGCCAAAAAATATCAAGCAGCGGTCAAGTCGAAGAAAGCGTTGCCGAAGGAGCCCGAAGTAATCCGTTATGATGAAATGCTCAAGCAGTAGGTTCCAATTCTAACCCGGCAAATTTGAACTTGCATTTTGAAAACGTTTAAAATCTTGAATTTACCGAAGTAGGTATGATAATACTTTCAAATTAAGGTGGTCCTTAATGAAGGCGTATTTTTTGAAAAGATTATTACTAATGATCCCAACCTTATTGGGTATTACCATTGTTTGTTTTTTAATCATGCAAATGGTGCCCGGCGGCCCGGTTGAGCAGGCTATTCAAAAGATCAAAATGGCCGCCCAAGGTGAAGCCGGCAGCGGCTTGGGAAGCAATGCCGGTATTCAGTCGGCCATTACCGAAGCTGAAATTGAAAATATCAAAAAGTATTATGGATTTGACAAACCGGTCCTAACCAGATACTTTATTTGGCTCGGGAAATTACTCCGGTTTGACTTGGGCATTTCTTACACTTATGAAAAACCGGTGCTCCAAGTGATTGCCAGCCGTATTCCGATCTCACTGGCCTTTGGGTTGACCGGCTTATTCCTTACCTATCTGGTTTGTATTCCGATGGGGATCAAGAAAGCTTTGAAACATGGCGAGTATTATGACCAGTGGAGCAGTATCCTGATTTTTCTCGGGTATTCCATACCCGCATTTGCATTAGGGGTGTTATTAATCGTTCTGTTCGGGGGAGGGACTTTTTTAGATCTCTTTCCCATCAGCGGAGTGGTCTCGGATAATTTTGAACAATTAACAATCTTCGACCAAATTTTCGATTTTCTACATCACATGTTATTACCATTAGTTTGTTATACGATCGGCGGTTTGCAACCTTGACCTTATTGATGAAAAACTCGTTGATGGAACAGTTAAATCAGGATTATATCCGTACCGCAATTGCTAAAGGGCTCAGTTATCAACAGGCTGTTTTTAAACATGCGTTGCGTAACGCATTGATTCCAATCGCCACCAATATCGGAATGATTATCGGTGTTATTTTGTCCGGTTCCTTTCTGATCGAAACGGTTTTTACCATTGATGGAATGGGCCTGTTGGGGTACCAGTCCATTGTTAACCGGGATTATCCGGTAGCGCTCGGACTAATCGTGATCTCCAGCTTATTAATGCTGATTGGCAGGATTATCTCCGATTTTTGCCTGGTATTGGTGGATCCGAGGATTAAGTTCAGGTGAAGAAAATTAGAAAACTAGCAGCCAGAAAACAGATGACAGGAAACTTATGAAAGTGATTGAACGTTAATTAGGTCGGTCAAATTATGAAAGGCAGTATATGGAGGATTAGCAATGCAGTTTTCCCCAGTCACTTTACGGCGCTTCCAAAAGTTTAAAAAAATAAAACGCGCCTATTATTCGCTCTGGATTTTAGCAGGAATTTATCTGATCTCCCTTTTTTCGAATGTAATCGCCAATGATAAACCACTTTTGGTGAAGTATCAAGGCAAGCTATTCTTCCCGATCTTCCGTTTTTATGATGGTAGCAATTTCGGATTAGGGGCTTTGGAAAAACCCAAATACAAAGAGTTAAACAAAACTCCCGCTTTTAAAGAAAACAAAAGCAATTTTATGATATTTCCCTTGATACCCTACGGCCCAAATGAATCGTTGCTGGATTTGGAAGGCTATCCTCCAACCCCGCCTACTTTTCAAAATCTATTGGGAACGGATGACCGGGGCCGGGATATTTTAACCCGCTTACTTTATGGATATCGCATCAGTTTTAGTTTTGCCTTATTGATAACTTTCTCCAGTATGGCCGTGGGAATAATAATCGGGGCTCTCCAAGGATATTTCCGGGGCTGGTTTGACCTGACCATGCAACGGTTGATCGAAATATTTTCCACACTGCCTTTCTTATATGTTGTAATCATTATCAGTAGTTCATTGGGGACGGGGTTTTTGATTTTGTTGTTGATCTTTATCATCTTCGATTGGATCGGAATTTCTTATTTTATCAGATCGGAATTTTTGAAACTCCGGGAAGCCCAGTTTGTGGAAGCAGCCCGGGCATTAGGGGTAAGCGATTGGAAGATCATGTTTCGCCATATGCTTCCGAATGCTTTGACGCCAATCATCACCTTTTTGCCCTTTAGTTTAATCGGAGCGATTACCGCATTATCCGCGCTGGATTTTTTAGGATTCGGGCTGCCCGCGCCCACCCCTAGTTGGGGAGAACTGATGCGTCAGGGATTAGGCAATATTTTTTCCTATTGGCTTTCGTTATTTCCGGTACTGGCTTTATTTCTGGTTTTATTATTAATCGCTTTCGTCGGAGAAGGAGTCCGGGACGCTTTTGACCCTAAAGAATATCAAAAAATGGAGTAACAATGGGAGAGGCACTTTTAAACATTAGGGAATTAGTCGTAAATTTTCAAACCGAAGCCGGCACTGTAAGAGCGGTTGATGGGGTATCCCTGGGGCTCAATTCGGGAGAAATTTTCGGTTTGGTCGGCGAGTCGGGTTGCGGTAAATCGGTTACCGCCTTGTCGATTTTGAGATTAGTGCCGTCACCGCCGGGGAAAATTGTAAGCGGCAATATCTTTTGGAAAGGAAAAGATTTATTGAAACAATCATACCAAGATCTAATCGGGATTCGCGGGAAAGAAATCGGTATGATTTTTCAGGAACCTTTGACCAGTTTCAATCCGGTTCAGAAAATCGGCGCTCAGATCGGTGAAGTTTTGCAAATTCATACAAAGCTTCCCTTGGCGGAAATAAAGGAAAAGGTGTTGACAGCTTTGAACCGGGTCGGGATCGCCGATCCCGAGCGAAGTTATGACGCTTATCCTCATGAACTCTCCGGTGGTATGCGGCAGCGGGCGATGATCGCCATGGCCTTAATCTGTAACCCCCAACTGCTGATTGCTGACGAACCGACAACGGCTTTGGATGTGACGATTCAAGCCCAAATACTGGAGTTGTTAAAAGACTTGCAAGCGGAGAATAAGATGTCGGTATTGATGATCTCTCATAATCTGGGAATTATTGCCGAAGTAGCCCAACGGGTGGCGGTGATGTATGCAGGGAAATTAGTGGAATTAGCGCCGGTAAGGGATTTATTTAAGAATCCTTTGCACCCATACACTTCCGGATTATTAGCCTCAATACCTAAAATTAATCAAGATGCAGCCTTAACGGCTATTCCGGGAATGATTCCCGATCCGCTGCGGCTTCCGGAAGGGTGTTATTTTGAACCGCGTTGTCCTAAGGCGATGGAGGTTTGCAAGCAAAGATACCCTGTGGAGAAAGAAATGGAAGCGGGGCATCAGGTGAGTTGTTGGTTATATTGAGAGTTTTGCAAACTTTTTAATAAAGGATGAAACAATGTCCAATCTGCTTCAAGTCACAAATTTAAAAAAATACTTTCCGGTCTATACCGGTTTGTTGAGACGGGTATCCCGGGAAATAAGGGCGGTCGACGGGATCAGCTTTGCGATCAAACCTGGAGAAACCCTCGGTTTGGTGGGAGAATCCGGCTGTGGGAAAACTACCGCGGGTAGGAGTATTTTACGTTTGATCGAACCGTCCGGAGGATCGATCAAGTTTAACGACCTGGAACTGACTAACCTATCCCGGCGTGAATTGAGAACAATCCGGCCCAAGATGCAGATTATCTTTCAAGACCCGTATTCTTCACTCAATCCGCGTTGGGTAGTGTTGGATCTGGTTGGGGAAGGCCTGGTTGAACATGGTTTGGTTAAGAATTTGGCCCAAAAGAAAGACCGGGTAGCAGAAGTTTTAGAACGGGTGGGCTTGCCGGCGGAGATTCTTTACCGGTATCCCCATGAGTTTTCGGGAGGGCAGCGCCAAAGGTTGGCGGTTGCCCGTTCGATCATTTTAAACCCGTCTTTACTGGTCTGCGATGAAGTAGTTTCAGCCCTTGACGTGTCAATCCAAGCCCAAATCATCAACCTGCTAATCGAACTCCGGAGTCAATTGGGATTAGCTTATCTCTTTATCGCCCATGATTTGGCAGTCGTCAAACATATTTCCCACCGGATCGCCGTAATGTACTTGGGACAAATTGTGGAGCTGGCCCGGAGTGACGAGTTATTTCAAAACCCGGCCCATCCTTATACTGAGGCTTTACTGGCGGCGATCCCGGTTCCGGACCCTGATTATCCCCGGAGAAGAATGATTTTAACGGGCGAGGCCGGCGCTACCGGCCATAGTGGTTGTTGTTTCGCCGCCCGTTGCCCTGCTGTGACCGAACTTTGCCGTTCCCAAGAACCGCCTTTAGTCGAAACAGGGCCGGGACACTATGTCAAATGTTTCTTGAAGAGTTGAAGATAGTTGAAGATATTAGAGGGAAGATAGCCCCCCACCCCGGCTGGCCGGAGCAAGCGAAAGGATGAAAATAGTTCTTTAAATCGTGCTCGTGCTCAGCGAAGCGGTGCTCGTAATCGGAATCCTTTTGTTGTCACAACCTTTACTCAATCGTTTTCCGATTACGATTACGATTACGAGCACGAGCACGGTAATAAGCATTTTCTAAGTAGAGAGGTGTTAAAAATGCGGGCGGAAATTATTTGTATCGGGACTGAGTTGTTACTAGGGCAGATTGTGGATACCAATGCCGCCTACTTGGCCAAGGAACTGGCTGAATTAGGGATTGATCTTTACCATAAAAGCACGGTCGGGGATAATCTGGAGCGGATCATCGCTACCCTGGGACAAGCCTGGGAACGGTCGGACCTGTTGATTCTCTCGGGCGGACTGGGGCCTACTCAAGATGACCTCACCAGGGAGGCTGTTGCCGGCTTGCTCCATGAAGAGTTGGAATTTAACTCCGAAGCCTGGGAGCAGGTCCGCGCTTATTTTGAGAAAACCGGGCGCCCGATTTCCGATAATAACCGGCGTCAGGCGATGTTTCCCAGGTCGGGGCGGGTAATCCCCAACCATTTAGGCACTGCCCCGGCAATGCTGGTGGAGGAGGACGGGCATATCCTGATCACCCTGCCGGGGGTCCCTTCCGAGCTGAAAGGATTATGGGAAGCTTCATTCAAGCCATATTTGCGAAAGGAATTGCAGCGCCGCGGCCAATCGGTCCTGAACTCTTTGTTCGTAAGGATGGTCGGCATCGGCGAAGCGGCGATGGAAGAAAAGATCATCGACCTAATTAAAGGCCAAACCAATCCGACCCTTGCCCCTTACGCCTCCCGTGGTGAAGTGGCGCTCCGGATCACGGCCAAGAGCGATAGTGAAGCAGATAACCGGGGTTTAATCGAGCAAACGCTGGATTTAATAATAGAGCGCCTGGGGCAATACATCTACGGCTACGATCAGGATAATTTAGAGACGGTGATCGGACGAATGCTTAAAACCAAAGGATGGCGTTTAGGGTTGGCGGAATCATGCACCGGCGGGCTGATCGGCCACAGAATCACCAATGTTCCCGGCAGCTCCGACTACTACCTGGGGGGAGTCAACAGCTACAGTAACCAGCTGAAAAAGGACCTCCTTGGAGTAGCGGAAACGACCCTTGCCCAGCATGGAGCCGTAAGCCCCGAAACCGCTAAAGCGATGGCGGAAGGGATCAAAAAAAGTACCGGGGCTGATGTCGGGTTAGCGACTACCGGGATCGCCGGACCCGGAGGCGGGAGCGAAACGAAACCGGTAGGCCTGGTTTACCTGGCAGTCGCTTTACCGGATCGGACCGAAGTTGAACGGCGCATTTTTCCCTTCGATCGGATCGGCAACAAGGAAGCGGCCGCCCAAGCGGGGTTGGCATTGCTCTGGCGGTGCTTGAGAGGATAGAATTCAGAAGTTAAAGACAGAAGGTCGAAGCGCAGGCTTCAGTCCTCTGTTTGATGGAGGAATAACGATGCGTCTCTTTATTGCAGTCTGGTTAGCGGAGAAAATGAAGGATGAGGTAGTCCGCTATATTAATATTGCTAGAGAACAAATTCCGGGGTTCAAATGGTCTGTTCCGGAACAATTGCATTTCACATTGAGGTTTTTAGGCGAAACTCCGGAAAACGAAATCAATAGTTTAAACGAGGCTTTAGAAAACGTAACTAGAGGTTTTACACCTTTCGAATTACGCCTGGGGAAGCCGGGGCGTTTTCCGGAAAGAGGCAACCCGCGCATTCTCTGGATTGGTCTGTCCAAGGGGGACAAAGAACTGGGGAATTTGGCCGGATTGGTTGAAGCTGCTTGCGCCCAAGCGGGATTCCCGGCGGCGGACCGCCCCTTCAAACCGCATCTGACGCTTGCCCGGGCTAAAGAAGGGGAAAGGGTGTTGAAAACTCTCGACCCGACGGTTTCTTGGCAAACCGGGACCTTGGTTACGGGCTTTTCTTTGGTTGAGAGCAGACTTCAGCCTGGAGGAGCAGTTTACCGGCGGGTAAGAGATTTTTCATTTATTTAAGCGCATCAGGCCAGTAAAACGGATCGGACGCAAGGCAGAGGAGCTTCCGACCAGCCCCATGATGAAAAAATAATGAATTAAATTTAACTTATTACAGCTATAGATAAAGGAATCCGGAGGGTTTCCTAGAATCATTTGACATGACTAGATGAATTTGATATACTGAGACAGAACATATGTTTGGAATTTGCGGGAGGTAGAAAAATGTCGGATAAACAAAAGGCGCTGGAAGTCGCCTTATTACAAATTGAAAAACAGTTTGGCAAAGGGTCCATTATGAAGCTGGGCGAAGCTGCGGATAAAATGAATATCGAGGTGATACCCACCGGCGCGCTTTCCCTCGACTTGGCGCTGGGGGTCGGCGGCATCCCCCGGGGGAGGGTCGTGGAAATTTATGGCCCGGAGTCGTCCGGTAAAACCACAGTTGCTTTACATATGGCGGCCGAAGCGCAACGGTTGGGCGGCATCGCGGCTTTTGTCGACGCCGAACACGCCTTGGACCCGCTTTATGCCAAAAAGCTCGGAGTTGACATCGATAATCTATTGATTTCCCAACCTGATACCGGCGAACAAGCTCTGGAGATTACCGAAGCCCTCGTCCGTAGTGGAGCGGTGGATATAATTATCATCGACTCGGTGGCGGCTTTGACTCCCCAAGCGGAAATCGAAGGGGAGATGGGAGACTCCCATGTAGGCCTCCAGGCCAGACTAATGTCCCAAGCCTTGCGCAAATTAACCGCCGTGATCAGCAAATCAAACACCATCGCCATTTTCATCAACCAAATCCGTGAAAAAGTCGGCGTCATGTTCGGCAATCCGGAGACCACCCCCGGCGGACGAGCCTTGAAATTTTATGCATCGGTCCGGTTGGAGGTTAGAAAAGTAGAGACCCTCAAACAAGGGACCGATATTATCGGGAACCGTACCAAGGCCAAGGTGGTCAAGAATAAAGTGGCGCCTCCTTTCAAAGAAGCGGAATTCGACATTATTTACGGTGAAGGGATCTCCAAGGCCGGTTGTATTTTAGATATGGCAGTGGATCTTAATATCGTGAACAAGAGCGGGGCTTGGTTTTCGTATGGCGAAAACCGGATCGGCCAAGGCCGGGACAATGCCCGCGATTTTCTGAAAAAAGATCCTAAGTTGATGATGGAGATTGAGCAAAAGGTCAGGGCCGGCGTTGGTTTGGTGAAAGAAGAATCCGATCCTGGGAAACCAGCGGCTAAAGAGGCCGCCTCAACTAAAGGGAAATAAACCATGGCGGAACGGACCCCGATGGATTTAGCCCTGAAAAGCTTAAGCCGTCAGGCTTACAGCCGTAGTAAAATGGTTGCCAAGCTTAACCGGGCGGGATTTGATGATGACCAAACCAATCAGTGCGTTGGTCGCTTAGAGAACTGGGGTTATCTTAACGATCGAGAATTTGGGATTGGACGGATCGCTACTCTCCAAGCCAGATTTAAGAGTAGAAATTTTGTAGCGGGAGACCTGGAATCACAAGGACTCTCATCCGAATTAGTCCAAGAATTGCTCGCTGAGTTCTACCCGGAAGAAATGGAGCTCGAAATCGCCCGCAAACTTTTGCAAAAAAAACAGCGACCCAAACACAAAGGATATGACGTTTTAGTGAGGGCAGGTTTTTCGGAAAGCACTGTTCACCGGTGTTTTCCGGAGCTAACTTTTTAGAAA
>JBLNDC010000459.1:0-7400 GCA_050261255.1 Bacteroidota bacterium | reverse complement strand
TAGCCTTCTCCAACATAGCCGCTACCGCCCCACATCCCGGGATCGTGCCCGACTCCGCCGGACCCGAAGGATCGGGATTAGTGGCGATAAAAGGGACTCCGGCCATGATCAATTGGGAGGCCTTGATAATCCGGTCATAGGAGTAAGATTCGGTCTCTCCTAGAATAACATAGTCGGGATTATAATCGGTCAAGGAATAACTCACTTCATTCAAAGCTTGATAGAGGCCGGTTCCTCCCAGAACAAAAGCCGATCCCCCCGGTTTTTGAGACTGGACAAAACTGGCAGTTGCCATTGCGCTGCTATACAAATGTTTGGCGTCAACCGGAATCCCTGAAGCCTTGAACCGGTGCTGCAGGTCATCCGGGGTATAGCGGGAGTTATTGGTTAAGATCAGATATTTATGGCCGCCCTCATTCAAACGATCGATAAATTCTTTGGCCCCCGGGATCGCCCGTTCGCCATGGACTAAAACACCATCCATATCAATCAGGTACGTCTTCTTCGAGTTTTGAATCAGGGAATCTTCATTCTTCATTGGCTCTAACCTCCAAATGATATCGATTGAATATTTCACTAATGAAAATTATTTAAATGAATAATTCATTTTAAATCTAATCCCTAAAGTAACTAAAGATCTTCCCAAAATCGATGCCGGCGATGATCTTGTCCCGATACATTTCTTGGAGCCTTCTTTTCCCCTCCTCCAAATGAGGGGCTCTGACTCCGTATTTGATCGATAACGACGCTTCGATGAAGGCCGCCAAATGGTCGCAAGCCTTGATAAGCTTGCCATCTAAAGGAGAGAACTCGTCTTGGTTATACGCGGCGGAAATTTCTTCATTCGATAAACCCTTAACGATTGCTCCGTCCTCGATAATCTTGTTGTCAAACTCATCTTCCACAAAAAAACGAATCTCTTGGTGCCAGGTTATCGGTAGTAGCGGTAAAATCCTTTCTTCCACTTGAATCCCTTCATACTCCTTGATTAAATCCTGCAACCCTTTGATCGAACTTTTTACCGGAGACACAATGTCCCTGGTCAGCACCTCGGGAAGATCATGAAAGAGAGCCCCGAAGTAATTATTATAAATCCTACGGTCACAGGCGTTGATCTCGATGGAACAAAGGTAAGCCAACATGGCCACGATTAACATATGCCCCAATACCGAAGTTTTAGGGAGCCGGGGCGACTGGGCCCATCTTTGTTGGAACCGGAGTTGCCCGCAAAGATCGATGAAACCAAAGGATTTTTTCCCGAGCGAGATTTTTTGGACTCCGATTAAATCGAAATAGTCCTCAATCTCATTTTCAATCTCCGCTTTGGTGCGCTCAATCCCATAAATAAAAGGGTTCATATTATAGATGATCTTAAACTCCCAGTTAGTCGCCAAATAGTGGGCGGCCCTTAAAATCTTTTTTTCCAGCTTATGCTCTTCCGGGGCGCCCAATAAATAGTCCCGAAACCGGCCGGCGAAATCTCCTTTGATCTCGCTAATATCCGGCGCTAATTGTCGCAAAACCCATTCATTAAGTTCCCTTCCTTTTCGCTCCATCATTTGGTGAAAGACCGGCGGTTTGATATCGGTCAGGATTAGGCGGTGCAAGAATTCAAACAGCCCGCCTTCGATCAAACTATTCCAATTTATGCTGGCATTTCTTTCATTAGCCTCATATTTTGCTAACACAAAAGCGATGATCATCTTATGAGCTTGTTTGTCCAGTTCGGTTAGTTCTACGGGACGAACGTGGTCATTCCACCTTTGAATGCTGGCCGCTTCATAAAAACGCTCGATAATGCCTTTCCCGATCATTTTCTCACCTCAAAATCTTCTTGAATTATTGGTAAGATTCGGTTAACCTCCTGTTTTTACCTTCTTAGTAGTTGGAAATGGTTAGATTATTATCTTTGATTAGATTAGTTGAGTTTGCATCCGGCGCCGGTTTTGTTATAATATTTGGGACAGGAGGTTATCCTTGATGAAACTAAGAAGAATATGGGAGTCAAGTCTTTCGATAATTCTATTGTTCTGGATCGTAGTTGCCCTAATCATCCGGCCGGGGTGGGGCTATT
Organism: Bacteroidota bacterium; assembly: GCA_050261255.1. Classification (GTDB taxonomy): domain Bacteria; phylum Bacillota; class UBA4882; order UBA8346; family UBA8346; genus JAAYHS01. Next base: position 5,326 of record JBLNDC010000459.1, on the reverse strand, counting down.
TTTTACTCGGATTTTTAGCCTGGGTTCTGCTGACCTTTCTCAGTGCTCCCGGAGTTTTTTGGAGTTACGCGGCTTGTTTCATCCCTAACCCGGTTTTGGGTGAAAAATTATTGGCGAAAGCCATCTCCTATCAGCCTTTAATTCCTACGCCATACCTGACTCTGGGTCTAAGTTACGCCCGGCGTAAGGAATGGTCCCAAGCCATACCGCTGCTCGAAACAGCCGTGGCCCATACCCCCGAAGGCAAAAGAACTCAAAATCTGACTTGGCTGGCTGAAGCCTACCGGGCTAGGGGGTTTTACGAACAAGCGTTATCGACTTCGGAAAAATTACTCAAAATGGGCGCCAATACAACGAAAGTCCTTCTCAACCTGGCTTTAGTCCATCTCCAACTCAATCACCTTTCCCAGGCCTTGGAGTATGCTGAAAAAGCCCGGACCGGCAACCTTTCCGCCACGGAACCGGTTTTAATCCAAGCCAAAATCCATTTTCTAAAGGGTGAGTACCAGCAAGCCAAGAACGATTACCAATGGGTGATTGAACATTTGAAGTATCCGGTTGAGTCCTTGTATTGGCTGGGCCGGAGCGAACTGGAACTGGGGGAAACCGAGGCCGCCATCAATCATCTACAAACTGCCGTTGAACGGATCACCGCTGACCCCCTCTTAGCCGATGTCAGTAAAGAGGAAGCTGAGGAATGGTTGAACCGGGCGATTGAGAGTAAGCAGACAAAGAAGGGCTAATGGTGAAACCCAAGCCTCTATTGACCCAACTCTAAATTAAAGAACGTGGCTTAGTAATAAAAAAGAGGAATCTTCTCCGGCGACTCCTCTTTTTAGATGATTTCCTAACCCTTTAATCTTCAGAAGTTATTTGACTTCTTTTAAAAAAACCGTCTGCGACTCCGGGTTTAGTTTGATGATTTCGCTTTCAATGGAATCAAGCCGGTTATTAATCTTTGTCAAGGATGGTTTTACAACATTCAGATCTGCAACTACACTTTTAAGAGTAGGTTTTACTTCATCCATATCCGCAACTAAACTTTTAAGAGCAGGTTTTACTTCATCCATATCCGCAACTAAACTTTTAAGAGTAGGTTTTACTTCATCCATATCCGTAACTAACTTTTTTAGGGTAGGTTTGACAATATCCATATCCGCAGTTAACCCCTTGACTTTCTGGTTTAGTTCGGATACCTCTCTTTGAACAGCCTCCAAGCCTTCCCCAAAGGTACTAAACTGGGAAGATAACTGCTCAAGTAATACCGCAACTCTATTATCATCCATAATTAGTGCCCTCCAATTACCGATGATAATTTCTACATCCGGAGTATTTATCCTTTATATTTTTTAACTCTATTTTCCAGTTGAAACTGATTAAATTTCAAACTTCACTCTTCACTATTCAAACTTAAAAAAAGGACTGCTTGGCGCAGTCCTTTTTTGATTAACGGGTGGCGTTAGCCGTTTTTTGCGTATATCTCTTCTTTTCCTGCCAGTCTTTAAACACCGCCCAGATGGGGCTGGCTACAAAGATTGAGGAATAAGTCCCGGCGGTAAGGCCGACTAACAAAGCAAAACACAATTCCTTAATATTCGGGACCATCAGGAACAGAACGCAAATCGTTAAGAGCGTGGTCAATCCGGTATTCAAGGAACGGCGGAAAGTCTCTAAAATACTGTCGTTAGCCAATTCCACAAAAGACGTTTCGCGCCGTTTGTTCCGGAGATTCTCCCGGATCCGGTCGAAAACCACAATGGTGTCGTTGATTGAATATCCGATAATCGTAAGAATAGCCGCGATCATCGAACTGTTGACTTCCCTGCCTAACAGGGCGAACATCCCCAATACAATGATGGAGTCGTGCAATAAAGCAATGATCGCCGCGATTCCGGATGCCAACTCAAATCTGAACCAAATATAGATTAACATTAACAAGGAGGCGATTAATACCGCATTAAGCGAATTCTGCAACACTTCTTTCCCGATCAATGGGTCAACCCTGGTAATGTCCAATCCTTGGTCGGCTTTGCCAAACTCAGCTTCCAGCGCGTTCACAACGATATTTTGCTCCGCGTCATTCAGGAACCTGGTATAAACGATCACCTGGTATCTTGGATTACCGGTGCTGTCAACATACTGGTTAGGCTGGGGTGGATTATACTTAAAGTCCGGCAAATCGATCTTTTCCAGCACTTTAATGACCTCATCCGAACTCACGGCACGCTCTACCGGAAAATAGATTTTGGTGCCCCCGGTGAAATCGATCCCTAGATTGAGGGATGAGCCGGGTTTGGAGCCCCATCCGTTATAGGGATTGACAAAAATAAAGGTGATACTTAAGACGATAACCGCTATAAAAACACCGATATAGGTCCAACGGTATTTCAGTAAATTCATTGTTGAATAACCTCCTTGATCCCGAAATATTTGGCATAACGATCGGGGTCATGGTCAATCCGCCATTCAATAAAGACCTTGGTAACGAAGATCGCCGTAAACATGCTTATCAAAACACCGATTGACAAGGTGACGGCAAATCCTTGAATCGCTCCGGTCCCCAGGAAGAAAAGCACGCCGGCGGCGATCAGGGTAGTTAGGTTTGAATCTAGAATCGTAATATAAGCCCGGTTAAAACCGGCGTCAACGGCGGCCCTGACCCGTTTGCCGTTGCGTAACTCATCTTTAATCCGCTCGAAGATAATGATGTTGGCGTCTACCGCCATTCCCAACGATAGAATCAAACCGGCGATTCCCGGTAAAGTTAAGACCCCGCGGAATAAGGCCATCACACCCAGAGTCAAAATTCCATAAATAATCAAAGCAAGATCAGCCATAAAACCGGGGATTCCGTAAAAGACCATCATGAAAGCCACTACCATCAAGATGGCGATCGCTCCTGACACCAGGCTCTGGCGCACGACCTCTTTGCCAAGAGTCGGGGCAACCTGAGTGGATTGGACGACCCTGAGTGAGATCGGCAATGCGCCCGATTTCATTAGTAAAGCGTATTGCTCCACTTCCTTCTTGGTAGCGTTACCTAAAGTAATGATTCCGGAACCGCCGGGAATCGGGTCTTGAATGACCGGTTCCATCAACATGGTCTCATCCAAATAAACCGCCATCTTCTTGCCAACGTTTTCAGTGGTGATCTTCTCAAGCTGCCTGGAGCCGTTCCCTTTGAATTCAAAGGCAATCACCCAACCCCGGTTAGTCTCGCTAAAGTTGACCCTGACATCCCTTAAATCCGTTCCATCGAGCACGATTCGGTTATTAATCCGGAAAGTCAATCTACCGGTGGCTGTAATTAAATCCTTAGCTTCTTCCAAGGATTGGATGCCGGGCAATTGAACATTTAATCTGCCTTTTCCGTCCAAACGGACATCAGCTTCAGCCATACCCGCCGATGCCTCGCTAATCCGGCGATCGATAATCTCCAAAGAACGTTCCAGTGAATCTTGGGGGAAATCCTTGGCATCTTGCGTTATTTTCAGTTTCATTACATTGTTTTCAGCTTCAGGTTCAAATATTAAATTCTTTTCTTCGCCAAAGGCTTCCAGTTTAAATTTTCCCTTAAAAATTCCGGCGTTGACCGCCCTTTGTAAATCGGCGGCGCTTGCAAAAGTGAATTGCAACCCGTCATAACGGTCCCCATCTAGTACTCCTAATGGAGCGACTTGGGGAACTCCGATTTGGGCTTGTCTGATCTTGGCGACCAGCTCATCCCCGGCTTTGGACAGCACCGCCGAACCTAAACGGTAGTCCGGGGTTAAAAGTAGTTCGATTCCGCCCTTTAAATCCAATCCCAGCCGGATCGGATCGGTTTTAAATATTTTCTCCCCTAAAGGGCCGATTAATAAGGCAAAAATGAGTACAATACCGAATATAACTGCGCTTTTCCAGCGTAAATCATGCCTCAACTCTGTTTCCTCCTTTGATTAGTTTTAAACTCCCTGCCGGCAGAGACCGGTTAGATGGTCCAGCCCGGCGCTATTGCGGGAGCTTTGATAAAAAAATAGAAAAATAATCAGCACCATTATGGGACGGAAAAAGTTAGTCAGAAATGAAATGTATTCCGATAAAGTTTTCTCCCATACCGGCGGGACATGCCGAATTGTAAAATAATTATCATACGGGGTTGGTAATAAACCGGCTTTTACAAAACATTTAATAAAGCTGTTGGCAACCGGAACCGCCCCATCTACGTAATTTTCGACCCAATTAAAATCGGGCTTCGGCAGGCCCATTTCGAAAATATTATTGTCAATCCCCAAATCCGGCCAACTTAAAGGGATTATCGCCAATAATATTAAGCCTGCCAAACCGATAAATTTAAGTTTCAAATGAAACTCTCCCTGTTATCGATCTCGCAAAAATTTCTTGACCACGTGGGATGTTGCTCACATTTTCCTAATGGATTGAAACAACTACGTTACCTTGCCCTTTTCCATTCCAGGTTTGAGGATGGAAAAGTCAAATTAATTAGCTCTTTTTTGAACCTTTTTCTTTGGGGGCTTTTCCGGTTTTAGATGATACTTTGGTTGTCTGGCTTTCCCGGGCTGCCTTAGCTTTAGCGTCGATCACTTTTTCCGCCTTAAAAGCGCCGAATCCAAATAACACGATAATACCCAAGACGATTGCTACCGTAATTATCCCAAACATCTACAACCCTCCTGAAATGTTTAATATAATGAATTCAACTTTCCCGCCGTCAAAATTACCACTAAAAACGGATCATCTGTTTCCAGCGGCAGTGAAAATCGAAGCGTGGAAGTTGCATTACGAAAAAAGTCCGCCTGACTCAAGCCGTTATGAGGCGGAATCCCACTAGCATAACTACTTTATTATATCGATTTAACATACTATTGTCAATTATAGTAAACCCTATGGCGGTAGTAGATTAAACCACCACTGGCATAATTAACTATTAGGGGAATTGCATAATTAACAAAATCAACCCTATAGCCACAATATATGGTGAGCCAAAGCCAAAAATGAAAATTATGCAATCCCTTAATCAAAAAAGAGAGCCTGGACTCTCTTTTCAGCTCTTTACTCTAGCAATAGCGCTTCGGGTGAATTTGATCTCTACTTTATCGGCAACTCTTAATTTGAGATCTTCGTCGTCAAATTCGACGATCTCGCCATGGATCCCCCCGATGGTCACCACTTTATCGCCTTTTTTCAAATTGCTAAGCATTGCATTGCGCTGTTTCTGCTGTTTCCGTTGGGGCATGATCATTAAAAACCAGAAAACAACGAAGATCAAACCCATCATCAACAAGGAACCCCATGCGCCGCCTTGGGCTTGTGCAGCAGCTTCATT
>JBLNDC010000458.1:0-5003 GCA_050261255.1 Bacteroidota bacterium | reverse complement strand
CTACTTTAAAGACGTAATTGAAGTCATTATAATCACAACCGGAAATGATCCCCTTCCGGCTCAAACAAGCATTATTAATCAGATAATCGACCCGGCCGTAAGTTTCAATCACTCGGCCCGCGAAGTTTTCCAACACTGCTTTTTCGGCGATATCGCCCCAATAAAACAGGCCATCGCCGCCGTTAGCTTTGACATTATTCAAAGCTCTTTCCCCACCTACTTTATCAAGGTCTATAAAAGCCACCTTTGCCCCTTTATTAACTAACTCATTAACGATACAAAGCCCTATTCCATTGGCGCCTCCGGTGACTACACCGATTTTGTTTTCAAAAGTCATGACGCACCTCACTTACGTATGTATTAATAAAAATCTTCCCATAATGCTGTTCCTCTCTTGACCGGCCGCTTGCTCATAGGGAACCCTTGAGGCTGCTATTCCCCATCAAAATGTATTTCCCTTTTTCCCCATATTTCCCTTTAATTTTTTACCATTTTAGGAAAGGAAATCGTATAGGGAGTTCCTAGATAATTCATTAACTAACGGTTTGTAAGAGGCAAAGCCATTATAATTTGGGAAATATTAAAGCGAGATAATGGATTTGCCGATACCGTTGGTAGATATACAATTATTTTACATCCAAAATTCCAGGAATTTATTCTATACTCAATAGCTACTAGAGGTGAGATAATGTTAACTAAATCATTTTCATTATTAAAGACCGTTCTCTCCAAAATAAATGTATTTTATTATATTTTAATGATTATTGCAATGATGGTTACTTCGATGGCGATCCAAAGTGTGATCAGTTTTAGAGCTATGGATACCATCCAGCAAAATACTAAAAAACTTTACACTAATACCACGGCCATAGGGGAACAGAATACTTCCAACGTTGAAACTGAAATTGAAAAAATTCGGAGTTACTATTTAGCGGCCCTTGCAAAGGAAACTGCGATAGGTTCGGCTCTCCAAACGAATGTGAACGTATTATTAAACAAGATTAAAACCATGAAGAATATCGATGCGTCCATCAACCAGGGACTAACAAGAAATTTCAACATCATAAAAACAATCCTGTCTGAACCGGCTAATTCCGCTGATTTGGCGGTTCTCAGCCAAGCTGTCAATGATTTGCATAGCCTGGTAAGACGGGTGCGGATCGCGAATAATAATACTAATTATAATTTATTTTTGAACACTGACAGTCTGGCTACCCAATTAAAAGAAATGAGTACTGTAATCTTTCTAATTGGCGCTATTGTTGCAACCCTGATTGGTCTGTTCATCGCCGGCTTTATTTCCAGACCCTTAAAAAAGATGGTGGCACGGGTAAAATTGTTAGAAAAAGGAGATTTGTCTAAAAATATCACTAGTACAGTAGGTTCCCGCGAGGTATCCGAGGTAGTAAAAGGATTAAGTCAAGCGATTTCGGGTTTGAGAGGTCTAATAACTAATATCAGTAATCACTCAAATACCCTGGATAATGTCAGTGCTGAGCTGAACTTGGTATCAAAGGAAACCGGGCGGGCTGCAACGGAAGTAGCTAAGTCAGCCGAAGAACTTGCTACCGCCTCTTCGGAACAGGTTAAACAAATTACCGAAGCGGTTGATTCCATTCAAAAGCTATCGGAGATTGTTATTCAAGTAACTCAAGACTCAAAAAGAATCGGCGACTTCTCCAGCAGTGTGGCTCAATCAGCCGAACTTGGGCAAAAAGCCGCCAATGACATTGCATTGGAGATCAACGCTTTGTATAACTCCACCAAGGAAGTGGCCGAAGTCATTAATACCTTAATGAGCACTTCTGAAGAGATTAGCGGTATCACTTCCATCATTGAAGGCATTGCGGAACAAACTAGTTTGTTAGCTTTAAATGCTTCAATCGAAGCCGCCAGGGCCGGGGAACAAGGAAAAGGTTTTGCGGTTGTTGCTAAGGAAACCGCAAAGTTGGCCGAGCAATCAAAACAGTCGGCCCGATCGATCTCAGAACTAATTATCCAGATGAAAGTTCGCACTGATCATGCTGCTGCCGTAATGCAACAAGGAATCTCCCGGGCGGAAGCAGGCAAAAATTTAGCGGAAGAGGCCAACGTAACGTTCCGCGAAATTTATAAAGCATTAATGAATACCGTAGCCCAAATTGATTTGATCGTAACCTCCGCCAAACATATGGCTGCCAATAATGAGAAAGCGACTGAAGCGGTTAGCGCAATCGCCGCGATTAGCGAACAAAACCTTGCTAGTACCGAGGAGGTTTCGGCAGTCGCCGAAGAGCAAAATGCTTCAATGGAGCAAGTGACCATTTTAGCTAACAAACTGGCTCAAATTGCCGCTAGCCTAAAGCGGGCTGTGGAAATGTTTGATCTAGGATAATCGAACAGACAGTTAGTTAACTATCTCTGGAAACCATATTTTAATTTCCCGTGCGGCACTTTCGGCTGAATCCGAAGCATGAACTATATTTTCGGATTTGGATAAAGCGAACCGACCTCTGATGGTGCCAAGCTCCGCCTCGGCCGGATCGGTCGCTCCGTTTATCTTTCTAAGCGTCTTAACCACATTATCCCCTTCGATAACCATGGCGCATACCTTGCCCCTAGTAATGAAATTGACCAGCTCCGTAAAGAACGGCTTATCCTTATGTTCAATATAATGTTGTTCCGCGATTTCCTTGGTCGGCTTGAGCATTTTTAAAGCGGTTATGTCAAGCCCTTTCCGCTCATAAATCGAAATTATTTGGCCGATTAATCTTCGCTCTACACCATCCGGTTTAATCAATACTAATGTCCTTTCCATAATTTCACCTCTTTTGATAATTTAGCGACTTAACTGAGGGAATTGGATAATTACCTTTATAAACCCTTTGGCGACAATATATGGTGACTAGCCTGAATGTATCTATCAATATATTGTGAACCAAAGCTAAAATTGAGAATTATGCAATTCCTTAAACTACTAAAAGACAACCATAAATAATTTCAACATTAAAAATCCGATCAACCCACATCCGGGAAAGGTTAAAATCCAAGCCCACACCATTTCCTGTACTATACCCCAGTTTACCGAGAATAATCGCTTTGCCGCGCCAACTCCCATAATAGCTGTAGTCTTGGTATGAGTAGTGCTTACAGGAATTCCCGTCATTGAAGCTATTAGCAAACAGACTACGGCCGCCAAATCAGCTGAGAAACCTTGATGCTTATCTAGTTTTACCATGTCCATTCCCACGGACTTAATAATCCGAAATCCACCGATGGAAGTGCCGAGGGACATCACTACTGAGCAGAGCAACATCAACCAAATGGGAATCTGGAACTCAGTGACATTTGCTTGCCCCCGTGCTAAAAATATACCTAACATAAATACGCCCATAAATTTTTGGCCGTCCTGAGCGCCATGCATAAATGCCATACCGGCTGCGCCGGTGATTTGGAGGTTCTTAAATGCACTAACGGTTTTTCTCCGATCAAAACCGCGGCAGATTTCCTCAACTACCTTGACGACCAGCCAGCCAACAACGAATCCTAATGCCGTAGAAAGGGCCAACCCGTAGATAACCTTTACCCATTCGGCGGGGTTAATCCCTGAGATACTGCCCTGCAACGCAATGGCTGCTCCGGATATGCCGGCGATCAGGGCATGGCTTTCACTGGTCGGTATCCCAAACCACCAAGCCGCCGTTGCCCATAATACGATAGCGAAAAGTGCCGCACATAAAGCGACCAACGCCTCATGCGAATCTCCCCCAAAGTCAACCATTTTATAAACGGTTTGCGCCACTGTCGCATTGATCGCCGTCATCACCAGGACACCCAGAAAATTAAAAATTGCTGCCATAATGATTGCGGCGCGGGGCCCCATTGATCTGGTAGAAATGCAAGTAGCAATGGCATTCGGAGCGTCGGTCCAGCCATTAACCAGCACTACCCCTAAAGTCAACACCGCAGTAATGAAAAGGGCGGGGTTCGATATTAATTGATTCAAGAAGTCAGCTAATGGAACTGTCATTCTTACCTCCTTCAATAAGGTTGATAAACTCGTTTGATACTCAAATAAGCAACTATTTAAACTTCGCTATTCATTTGGATTGACCTTCCAAAAAGTCCTCTTCACAAGCATTATTTTAACCTTTTCTAATAGAATTGTCATGTTAATTTAGTTTAAAGCTATGCCCATAGTGAAACTTCATCATATGTATTATGCCTTCTTGCTCCAACCTTAAAAGGAATGCATTATTCAAAAGGAAGCCGTTAATAGCAAAAAAAGAAAGCGGATATCCGACATTTTCCGCCCTGAGGAGTGCGCATTGGGTAAAGTAACAAATTTTAAGCAGCTAAGCCGGAACAATCCAGTTATTTCATGATGAAAACAAAAATGCAGACCACTGCCGTCAAAGTAGGCCTTGATCCGCATGTCACCGATGAAAATACAACTAAAACAATGAAAATTATTGAATGAATTAGTCCTTTATTCTTCAAATGTTTTTATAGGATTATTTTCCAAAATCCTTTCCACTTCTTCGTATCCGGTAGGAAAAGCATAGTTATAGCGGGCCGGCAGGGCAAAAACGAATTTGGAATTACGCCCCAGTTTTTTCGGGTTCATCGGCGCCGCGCCGATATGGAATTTATCCTGTTGCATCTCGTCCCATTGATTAAGTGTAAAGACCATGATCGGAATATCCTGCCGCGGGTTTTCGCTAGTCCATTGGGGATGCCTGATCTTGATAATCAAACCGGTCTCCACTATCTTACCGTTCGCCCGGTCGTCCAAGGCTCTGCCTTCCCATTTTTCAGTGAGAATCTGATAGTCCTTCCAACTTTCCGGTAAGGAAAAGCTAAAGCCAAATTGGGTATTTCGGTAAACATTAGCCTTGGTTTGTTCCGGTCCCATAACCCTTATTGTTTTTGCTCGCGCTGAAACCGGATATATCATAAGTTTAGGACCATCGATAAAAGCGACTTCCACCACCGCTCCCTTTTTCAAATCACTCGCGGTAAGC
>JBLNDC010000457.1:0-3133 GCA_050261255.1 Bacteroidota bacterium | reverse complement strand
TCTCCGGCCGGATGACGGTTTGATCCTTGGCGGCCGCCCGAATAGCTGTCAAAGTCTCAATAGCGGAGGAACTCATACTAAGAAAATCAACCGCTCCGGCTTCAAATGCAGTGAATACCATTTCTTCATTGGATAAATAAGTATATACCACGGAACGTATATCAGGAGCTCTTTCAGCCAGCGTTCGAATGGCGTTTAATCCGGCCAAGGGTGTTTCCATCCTAATATCGATTAAAACCACATTCGGTTTTAACTTTAAGCCCTGTTCAACAGCTAAAATACTATTTTCAACGGAGCCTACAATTTTCATATCCGGCTCATGACTCAAAACCATGGTTAGATATTCTCTAATTTGAAGCAGATTATTGGCAATTAACACGCGGATCCGATCGTTAAACATCTTTTCTCACCAACCTTCAAAAGCTATTCATGAATAGACTAACCACTATTTAACCGAATTCCCGATTGAGACCTCGCGTACTACCACATTATCAACATAATATTCCACTTCAGGTCCCGGACCCTCGGTATATAATTGTAGAGCTTTTAAAGTTCCGGTGACATTCAGTTCGTATAAACCACTGATACAGGTCCATTCTTCATCGGAAACTGTTTTTGAGTCCACCCAGGTATAATTGTCGCCCCTATCATCGGTTCTTTTAATACTTACCCGCCCAGCGTCGCTGGCTTTATTTTTCAGTTTAATCCAGGCGGATACTTCGTATGTAAAACCCGGTCTCATCACCGAGATTAAATCTTGGGCGACCCCCTGCCAAGTTTCTGTCCGTCCGGTAATCAGGACGGAATTAACCCCGGTATGGGATGTTTCATTGGTAACAGAAATCTTGCTCGGACCGCCGAAGTTGAACCATCCGGTCCCAGCCCCGTCTTCAAATCCGGGATTGATTAACAAAGAAGGCTCACTGCCCCAACATAACCTATCATCCATATAACCGGGCACAGCTTCCCGATCCACCAATCCATCTTGCTTGGAGTTGAAGGAAAAATCGTTATCTTGCCGGTAGGTTGTTTTCTCATTTAAGATTATCGCATTGAGCTCTGCTTCTTGCTTTGGTTCCAATGATCCGGCATTGTTGTTGAATCCTATTTCCAAATAATAGTTAGCTTGGGGTGTAACGGCTTTCATTTTAACAATTGATCCGGTTACTGCGGAACTGGGTATTGAACCGCCGGAATACTCAAATTTTTGCGGCGCTTCGGAATCGAGCGTATAGAAATAGCGAAGCTTAACTTTTGCGAGGTTTACCGGTACAGTTCCGGTGTTGACTATTTTAAAGCAAGGTCTAATTTGATCGGTTTCAACGTCAATCGTTTGATGTTTCGTTTGAATCTTTATTTTACCCGCCGGGGGTTTGCCGGGCGCTTTAAACTCCAACCATTTCAGCTTACAGGTGGAACCTTGGTCCCAAGGCGTAAATACTAGATAAAGATCATTGACGCCTCTAACCTTTTCCACAGGAATCGATATTGTTTCCCAGACAGTTTTCTGCCACGAGTCGGATTTTTTCCCGATTGCAGTGAAGGAGTATTTGCCAATAGGAGTGCCAAGTGTCGGACTGCTCAATAATAATTCCAGTTTGCCCCGGCCGGAAACAGCGATTCTGAGATCGCAAGTTGCGGCGCCGTTGTAAAAGTTCGAATTTTGATAGGTTGTGAAAGCTCCTTGTTTGGTAAAGACAACCGCCGATCCGCCTTCATTGCATTTTTCCAACTTAATATCGGATTGGTCATCAAAATGCTCAGCCTCAAGCGGCGCTAGAATCTCCCTGAAACTCAACCCACCTGGAAGTTCATTTTCGATAGCTATAAAAGTGGTGACACTTTTGGCTTTTAATGTAGCATTAAATGAGTTTTTAGAGATCCGAATCTGATCCAATTTGGCTAGGTTATCCTTTGCCGAGGTCCGATAGGGGATAACCGCTTTGAACTTTGGAAACTCATTCAAGTTAAAATTGATAGTTTGATCTTGCTTACCGTTGTTAATCGCTACAATGGCGAATTTGCCGCTTCCGTTATCTTTATAAGCCGTTACCAAAACATTGCCGATCTGATTTGGAACGGTATCAATCCGGACATATCCTGGTCTGACAAAACGGCTATAGTTTCCGATGGTATAGAGACGCTTAAAAGTTTGGATTGTTTTAAAGTTTTGATCCAAGTAAACCAGAGTTTCACCTTCCTTATAGGCAATAAGCCACCAAAAAAGCCAGGCGTTGACTTCGGTGATAGTCATTTGGTCATGCAGGAGTTTGGCATATTTGAGGCCGTCATCGATGCTACCGTCATTAAAGCCGATATTGGAAACCTCAGTCTGCCAGATGGATTTGTTTTGGCTTTTGGCGACCGGAAACGGCTTTGCTTTAAAATCATAGGCGTGGGTTCCGATAATATCAACTCCCTGACCGGCCTCGTTATCGTCTAAAGTTTCAATCGCATAGTCTTCACTGAAGTTCATTTCTTCCGGGATGATCACTTTTACGTTGACATGTTTTCGTTTTAAGGTCGGTGTAAGGTGGTTTTTAATGAAATCCTTAAATTGGGGACCGGTCCAGAGACAAGAGGAATATGGCGCTGCAAACCCCGGTTCGTTGGCGGGCGAAATTGCATGAATATCGATCTTGTGATATTTTTTGTAACCTAGGACATAATTCGCTAGATAGTCAGCAAATGCTTGATATTTATCCGGGCGTAACGCTCCGCCTTTGATAACGCTATTGTTAGTCTTCATCCAGGCCGGCGGGCTCCAAACCGTACTAACAAATGTGGTGCACCCCCGTTTTTTAGCCTCATTCATTAGCCAGATCTGATCTTCATCCCCGGTCCAGTTCCAAACTCCTTCCTGAGGTTCAATACTTGGCGTGGGACCATCGATGGATTTTCCCCAATCACCGCCATCGCCGATGATATTCCGGACGATACTTAACCCGATGCCGTTTTTTTGAGAGAATAACAAATCGAGGATCTGGTTCCGTTCCTTCTCCGGGTAAGCCATAAGATTGGCGCTCTGATGGAAAGCGCCGGAACCTCCGAAACCATCAATGATTTGTTTTTCATTATTCCAATTAACTGTATAAGTTAATATCGTATTTGCCGAATTGATTTTAGAAATTCC
>JBLNDC010000456.1:0-2948 GCA_050261255.1 Bacteroidota bacterium | reverse complement strand
AACCGCTAATGAACACTAATAAACGCAAATAAAACCTTTAAGATACCAGAGATTAATTAGCGTCAATTCGCGTGTATTAGCGGTTAAATCTTTAATTAGCGTATTATTTTCCGAGTAGTCGCCCACCCCGGCAGACCGGGGCACATGAAAGGATGAAAATAATCCTCCGAAACCGCTAATGAACACTAATAAACGCGAATAAGACCTTAAGATACAAATGATTAATTAGCGCTAATTCGCGTGTATTTGCGGTTAAATCTTTAATCGGCGTATTATTTTCTAGATAGTCGTCCACGTCAACCTCCTGTTGACCCAAGCAAAATTATGAAAATAAGTTGACGTGGATCGACAAGCACCAATAGCATTTTCTAAGTAGCTAACTACTAACTAAAATAGGTTCCCATCACGGTCGAATTGCCAAGCATAAGGAGTTCCGACTACCTCTAAATTTGGGTTATCTTTCAAAGAAGCCAGCATGTTCTCGGAAACTTCAATTTCGTCCAAAGATAACGTGTTTTTAATCCGTACTACCCTGGCATCCCGGTAATCCATTAAATTACAGGTCTTCAGACAAGCTTGAATCACTTGGAGATCATTTTCCAAGGTGGCTGGTATTTTTACCCCGCCCGTCAAGGTCGCAGTTAATGTATTGGGATAGGTCTGTTCAGGGCGAAATTTATTGGCAGCCCTCTTGGTGGTGAAATCAGCCATTCCCAGGCCGTTCCCGTTGCCATGGGAACGGTCCGTAATGTCCAAAATAGCCAGCCTGTGAATTTTGGGGCCGCCGCTGACACATGGCGAATGGTACCTGCCGACGACGTTGGTATCAAACCCGGAACCGCTGATATCTTTGCCGATTTCATCGATGATTAATGTTTCCAAGGAATCAAAATAAAGTTTGGGCGCTAAACGCTTAGCCTCTTCCAAAAGCTTCGGCTCTTTAGTCGGGATTTCAGCGCCGGCTAGTACTTGAATCATACTGGTTTCGTGATATGCGTTTTCTACAACGCCGATTCCGAAAATCAGATTAGCTTTCTCCAGTGCTTTTAAGCCGATGGATTCAAGGTTTTCCGGCATCTTTTCAAAACCTAATTGATGGCAGATATCGGCCCCTTTTTGTTTTCCTAAGCCGATCACGATCATTTTCATTAAACCGCTTTCATACTTGAACCTAAAGCAAACATGAGGTTTGATCCGGTTGATAATCACGATGCCGTCAGCCTCATAAGCGTTGCGATCCATATAAACCGGAAGCCCATTGCCGGAGGTTCCGAGTTGGACCACATCCATAGAGGAACGGATCGGAGCGCCGACATAATCTTCGCTGATACCCATACCGATCAACATCTCCCGTTGGCCTTCAGCGGTCGCTCCGGCATGGCTTCCCATCGCCGGCACAATGAAAGGCTCGGCCCCTACCCGCCTCAGTTCGGAGATTAATACTTTGACCATTAACGGTTGATTGGCGATGCCACGACTGCCGACTGCCACGGCAATCTTTTGTCCTTTTTTAATCCCCTCGAGTACTTTTTTCTCCGCTAAGCCACTTGATAGCTCTTTGGCAATATCCGTGATTACCGGCCTTTCAAACTTTTGCTTTACTTTGACCATCTTGGGAATAACTATCTTTTCTAATAGTTGATCTACCGTGCTCAAGCGAAACGCCTCCCTTTAAAAAAACGTTTTTTCAATTCTTTAAAAAACGGGTCCCTAGCCGACCCGGTTACGGACTTTATCTTGAAAACGTTCCAAGGCCAATTCCAATAGGCGATTGATTAATTCGGTATAACCGATGCCGCTGGCTTCCCACAATTTCGGGTACATGCTTATCCTGGTAAAACCGGGTATGGTATTGATTTCATTGACGAAAATCACGCCTGATTTTTCATCAACAAAGAAATCGACCCGGCCCAAACCGGCGCAATCAATAGCTTTAAAAGCTTGCACCGCATAATCTTGGATTTTAGCCGTTATTTCTTCTGGCAAAGCCGCCGGTATCTCTAATTTCGAATCGTTAAGCACATACTTGGCTTCATAATCATAAAACTCGGCGCACGGCATGATCTCGCCCGGCACCGAAGCGATTGGTTCATCGTTTCCCAAGACTGCGCATTCAATTTCCCGTCCGTAAAGCATCTTTTCCACTATGATTTTTCGATCGTATTCAGCCGCAAAATGTAAAGCCCGATCGAGCTCTTCCCTGTCATGGGCCTTTGAAATGCCTACACTGGAGCCAAGGTTAGCCGGTTTTACAAAACAGGGGTAGCCCAATTTTCGTTCAATCTCGTTAAAAATGGCTTCGCTATTACTATCGAGATCTTTTCGCAAGTAAGATAAATAGTCACCGACGGGCAGCCCTTTTTGTTGAAATACCATCTTCATTACGACCTTATCCATGCCAACAGCCGAAGCAAGCACGCCGCCGCCGACATAAGGAATACCGGCTAATTCCAATAAACCTTGGATAGTTCCGTCTTCACCGAAAGGGCCGTGCATTACCGGGAAAATCACATCGACCCTGTCCCGAAGCCCCGCTAATAGGTTTCCCTGATTATTGGAGAGAGTAGCTAATTGACGGTTATCATTTTCATTCTCGTTGCCGTTGTTTACAAGCCGTACTTGTAAATCGCGGCTCTCAACCAGCGGGGTAGGGGATTGGTCCGGAATCCAACGTCCTTCTTTAGTAATCCCGATAGGGAAAACCTCATATTTGTCTCGATTGATGGCCTGCATTACTGAATTGGCGGATAACACGGAGACCTCATGTTCCCCCGAACGGCCGCCATAAATCAACCCTACTCGAATCTTACTCATTCCGCTCCCCCGTTAAAAATGATATTTCCGTATGAATATATTAACCGCTTACCTCAGCTATTCTTGATCTTTAGCATCTTTCCTGCCGGATGAGTAAAAAAACTATTCCCGACATTTAACTCCCTTTCAACTCT
>JBLNDC010000455.1:0-17231 GCA_050261255.1 Bacteroidota bacterium | reverse complement strand
CCGGAACTTCAATAATTATCTGCCACAGAACTAAATCATTTAATAGGTTATAAGTAGAGAAGTTAGTCGATGTTTGGTAAAATTAATTTGTGAAAACAATAAGAGAACACGCTGTTTTGATTACTTATAAAGGAGGCTATCATAATAGGATCGGAACACTATTATTCCAATAAGCCGACTTCAGCTCATAACTATCAAGAGTTTGAAGCGCGGATTCGCGATGTTAAACTGAAGCTGATTACCGATGCCGGGATTTTTTCTAAAGACCGGTTGGATCCGGGCACTAAGTTATTAATTGAGGCCTTACCGCTTGATCCGAACCTAAAAAAGGTGTTCGACTTAGGTTGCGGCTATGGCCCGATTGGGTTAACCATTGCTAAATTGCTTCCCGGTTCAACCATCTACATGAGTGACATCAATGAACGGGCTGTCGAGTTAGGGATTAAAAACGCACAATTAAACGGGATCACCAATGTGGTTATTAAACCGGGCGATGGGTTTGAAGCTTTTTCAGATGAAAAATTCGATTTAATTGTGACCAATCCGCCGATTCGCGCCGGAAAGCAAATTATATACGGATTAATCGACCAAGCGTATCAGGCCCTCAATAACGGAGGCCGGCTGGTGTTGGTGATCAAAACCAAGCATGGCGCTAAAAGCATGGAAGCTAAATTAAACTCGGTTTTTAAAGAAGTAACCGAGCTGGAAAAGGGAGGTGGTTATCGGGTTTATGGGAGCCGGAAATGAATTTTCATCATTATCTCAACTTCGGTAAATTATGTATCATTTCGGGTTTTCAATAAAAAAATAAAGCACTAAAGTGCTGTTTTTCAAATCATAAGTTATTAATTCATTGGTAAGAAAAATCACTCCCTCAGCAATGATAAAAGATTGAAGAGTTATGTTTAAAAAGCGGTTTACAGACCAAACTATCTAGGATGAAATAAATCCTTAATCAGATTTGCATCCCTAAAGCCGAATGCAAATAGGAACAAATTCTTATTTATTGCTGAGGAGTGAAGTTGATGAACGAAAACCCCCTAAAGATACTGTTTTTAGCTTCTGAAGTCGTTCCATTCGCCAAAACCGGCGGTTTGGCAGATGTGGCCGGAGCTCTCCCTAAAGCCTTAAAAGAAATGGGGCATGATATCCGGGTAGCTATGCCCGGGTACGGTTTTATTAATCGGGAAAGGTTCGGAATCAAGGAATTTATGCCGGAGTTGACCGTTCCAATGAACGGCCGGAATGAGACGGCTTCCATTTTAGAAACGAACATCGGGCCGGTTCCGGTATATATGGTGAATAGCGCGAAATATTACGACCGGGAAGGCATTTATATGTACCATGACGATGCCGACCGGTTTGTCTTTTTTTGTCGGGCGATGATGGAATTGGTGAAAAAGATTGATTGGTCCCCTGATATTCTCCATTGTAACGACTGGCACACCGCGATCATCCCCAACTGGTTAAATACGATTTATAAGGATGACCCATTCTTTAAGCAGACAGCTTCGGTATACTCTATTCATAATTTAGCTTATCAAGGGGTTTTTGGCCAACGGGTGCTGGAGATCGCCGGAATCGACAAATACCAGTTTATGGTTCCACCGGGAGTGTCGCCGGAGAATCATATTAATATGATGGGGAGGGGTATTTTCTTTGCCGATCTGGTTAATACCGTTAGCGAGACTTATGCGGAAGAGATTTTAACCCCTGAGTATGGCCAGGGATTTGACTGGTTACTTCGGGAGCGCCGCGACAGGCTCTATGGTATTTTAAATGGAATCGACTATGAGGTTCAAAACCCGGCAACGGATCCTCATATTTACCAACATTATGATTTATATAACCTTGAGGCGAAAGCCGAGAATAAAACCGCTCTCCAAAAAGAAGCGGGATTGAGTGTAGAAAAACATATCCCCTTAATAGGGATAATCTCGAGACTTTCGGATCAAAAGGGTTTTGACTTAATCGGCCATGTTATTGAAGCGATGATGGATAATTTGGACTTTCAATTTATTTTGCTTGGGACCGGAGAGGAACATTACCATAACCTATTTAGCAGCATTAAAACAAGATTTCCTGACCGTTCAGCGGTTTACCTCACCTTTAATGCACCTTTAGCTCAAAAGATTTACGCCGGGTCCGACATGTTCTTAATGTCGTCCCGTTTTGAACCTTGTGGCTTAGGCCAATTAATCGCCATGCGGTATGGGAGCGTTCCGATCGTTCGGGAAACCGGAGGGCTCAAGGATACAGTTTGTAATTATAATCCGGTGACTGATAACGGTAATGGGTTTACCTTTAAGAAATATGACGCCATGGCGATGTATACCGCAATTGTCAGGGCGATCGAAACTTATCATTACCAGGATCGGTGGAGGACTTTAGTTCATAGGGGTATGGCCGCTGATTTTTCCTGGAATAATTCAGCCCAGAAATACATTGAACTTTATCGGCGGGCCTTAAATGTTCGGGCCAATCATCCGATACCAAATGAATACATGAATGTACCAAGTTAACTAACGAGCAAATTAGGGGGTTAACCAATGCTGACAGCCACTAAAACGGTTAGTGAATTAGAAGATATCAGAAAGAGCCTTTCCGAAGGAGACCGAAATTTATTTGACCGGTTTTTCAAAGTAGACACCACGGTCGGAAAGTTAAACGCTCCCGAAGCCATGCATGGTTGGATCAATAAGAACTTCGGCTCTTTGGAAAAAATAGAGGCTCAAAAAATCGTGAAGGTCACAAATTTGTGGACAATGGAGGGCTCACTTTTTAACGAGATTAGGGCCAGCCGTCCCATGGAGTGCAAGGTCAACGATGAGGTCAGGCAGATCATTGAAAACAGCGCCAACGATCCCTTTTGCAAGGCTGAAACCGGCACTCCGGCCGATACTTTCGGTAGGGTTCAAGGAAGTTCCTCAATAACCGCCAGCAATATCGCCAAGTACGACGGTTATCACGGATTAGTGATCTTTAATGAACATAACCCGTTAAAAGTTTCCAAAACAGCGGTGGCCGATTATTTTGAAACCGGATATGAATGGGCTAATCGAGCCCACCGAGATGATCCCGAGAGTAAGTATTATTTCTTCATGTGGAACTGTCTTTGGAAGAGCGGAGCTTCGATTATTCACGGACATGCTCAGATGACACTGACTAGGGGGATGCATTATCCGAAGGTTGAAGCGTTACGCAGGGCTTCTTTGAATTATAACCAAGAGTTTGGGAGTTGCTATTTTAGGGATCTTCACCAAGTCCATAAAAGCCTCGGATTGGGGTGGGAATGGGACGGTGGAGTGAAAGGAATGGCTTATTTAACTCCGATTAAAGAAAAAGAGATCATCCTTTTCAGCGAAAAACCCGGAACCCATCTTTATCATGGGGTTCATGCGGTATTGGAAAAATATATGGGGCTGTGCGCTATCAGTTTTAATCTCGCTCTTTATCTCCCGCCGCTGGCCGATACCGGAGAGGATTGGAGTAAATTTCCGGCCTTAATTCGGATTGTGGATCGGGGCGATCCTAACAATAAGACGGCGGACTTCGGCGCTATGGAGCTATACGCCGCCAGCGTGATTTCCAGCGATCCATTCCGGGTAGCGGAAGCGGTTGCAGGGGATGCCTTAAAGCAGTAGTTAGGATTCAGGAGACAGGAGCCAGTAGAAAACCCAAAGATAGAACAATTACCTCTTGGTTAAAATCAATCAAGGGGTAACTTTTTGAAAAAGACAAATGAATGTCTAAAAGCAACCCTATCCCTGAAAGGGAATTTGCTAAGCCGTTGTGATCATTGTTAGTATGTTATAAACGATTAAACTTGCAAAGCCCAGCTGGTTCCCTTATAGGGATAGTGTTATTACTTGAAATCCGTTCTCTATTAACTTTTAAAGCGTAGCCAGCCAGCCCCCGTCGACATAGACGGTATGGCCGTTAATATAATCGGAGGCTTTTGAGGCTAGGAAAATTGCGGCGCCGAGAAGATCGGATGGTTCTCCCCAACGGCCCGAGGGTACTTTTTGTTTGACCCAAGCGTCAAATTGGGGATCGGCGACGAGAGGTTTGGTTAGCTCAGTGTGAAAATAACCGGGACCGATGGCGTTTGCTTGAATATTAAACTTACCCCACTCGGTGGCCATTGCTTTGGTCAACATTTTTAACCCTCCTTTGGCGGCGGCGTAATTTCCCGTCGAAGTTCTGGCCCCTTCAGCCATTAACGAGGTAATATTGATGATTTTGCCTTGACGGCGGGCGATCATCCCTTGGGCTACATATTTGGAGACAATAAAGGCAGCGCTAAGGTTAATATCGATTACTTTACGCCAATCGGTTTCGGACATCTCCTCTAAGGGGGCCCGGCGATGAATTCCGGCATTATTAATCAAGACATCAATCGGACCGTTTTCTTCCTCGATGGCGGCTATTTTTAAAATAACCTGTTGGCTGTTGCTGGTGTCAAAGGCGTATCCCGCCGCCTGACCCCCTTTGGTTTTGATTTCTTGAACAAATTGGTCAACTGTCGTTTGTTTGGTCCCGTTAATAATCACTTTGGCGCCATGCTCGGCAAAACCAGCGGCTAAGCTAGCCCCTAATCCCCGGCTGGATCCGGTGATTAATACTACTTTGTCTTTAACGCTGAATAAATCGGACATATAATTAGTACTCCTTTCGTAGTAGGCTTTTAGTTTGGAGATTAAAGAATTTGATAACTGGAAAAATTTATAATAAGCCGATCTTCGCCTCAATCTAAACCAGTAGTTTTTGATAGTGTACTATATCGAGGAGCCTTCCGAATTTTTTGCCGATCTCTTTATAATGGGCGCATTTAGTATAGCCGTTTTTTTCAAACAATTTGATGCTGGCCGTATTTTCACCGCAAATCCCCCCGATTAAAGAATGGAAACCGTTTTGCCGGGCCAAAGATTCCAAAAATTTTAAAGTCTCACTGCCGATACCCTTTCCGGTGAATTGGGGTTTTAGGTAAAGGGTAGCTTCCGCTGTAATACTGTATGCTTCACGCGCTTTAAAACGGGCCAAGATGCAGTATCCGCATAGCTGATCATGATCAAAAATTAGATAGGTTTTGAACCGGGGATCACTGTAAAAAACAATCCGGCGCATTTCATTTAAGGTCAACGGATGGATATGAAAAGTAGCGGTGGTGTTTGTAATATAATAGTTATATATCTCTAAGATTTGGGGTAAATAAGTCTCATCGAGTTCGATAAATTTGATTTCAGCCACTACTATCCCTCCAGTTAACGGAAATTGGTCAATTTACAATTTATAAAATTATATCATATAGATTGAATTTGAGGGTTGTTAAGTTGTAAAATTTAGGTGAAAGCCTTTACTTGAAAAATTGTTGCGGCTATGGTATTATATTTATTGCTTTATTAATATTGCCGACATAGCTCAGCAGGTAGAGCAGCGCACTTGTAATGCGCAGGTCATCGGTTCAATTCCGATTGTCGGCTCCAGAAAAATATTAAAAAACCTCTTTTGCTGAGGTTTTTATTTTTTATATAAAAGTACTCTATTAGGCTTAAGCCGCCTTTTTTAGCCAATTATTAAATATAAAGCATTCTAATTATATTTTTTAATACCTGACACCTAATTTGTCAGGTTATGTTTTTTATTAAGCCCATCAACTATTATTACGGGACGAGGTTTGATAAAGATGATCTCCGGTAAATGTTTTTATGCTGTTGGAACATTTTAATTATATCATTTTCGATGGTCAAACAGAAAATTCTTTAGAATCGAAAATCAATCTAAACACTTGTTCGACTAAGCCAGTTATGTTATAATTATCTAGAACATACGTTCGGCATCTAAAGGAGGCCATTCAACATGTACATAATTGGCTTAAACAGCGAAAAACATTTCTACTTCATCAGCACCGAAGATCAACGACCGGTACTCGAAACCAAAGGGATTTTGGTTTTAAATGAATCCTACGAAAGATTAACGGCAGCCGCGGCCGTTGTTAAAGAGCTGAACCAAAAGGATGCATGCTTATTGTCTAAGCGAATACTAAAAACATGCCGAGCATGATCATTAAAAAGTGAAAGACCGGGAAACCGGTCTTTTAAATTTATGGGTTTTATATTCTTTCTCTAACCAGACGGCCCATTTCTTTGGTACCGACTTTACGGCAACCTTCGGCCATAATGTCGGCGGTCCGGTAGCCATCGGTTAACACCTGCCGGACGGCTTTTTCAATTAGTCGAGCCGGTTCTTCAAGTTGGAATGAATAGCGTAACATCATGGCGGCGCTTAAAATAGTGGCCAGCGGGTTCGCCAAGTCCTGTCCGGCGATATCGGGGGCGGAACCATGAGCCGGTTCGTAGAGGGCCACCTTCCCGCCGATGCTGGCGGAGGCGAGCATTCCCAGAGAACCGCTGAGCATTGAGGCTTGGTCGGTTAGAATATCGCCAAACATATTTTCAGTTACGATTACATCAAATTGAGAGGGCCAACGGACTAACTGCATAGCGCAGTTATCGACATACATATGATTCAGTTCCACATCAGGGTAATCGGCGGCGAGCTTAATGACGGTTTCCCGCCAGAGCCTGGAACTTTCAAGAACATTGGCCTTATCGACGGAAGTTAACTTCTTCCGGCGGGTACGGGCCGCTTCAAAGGCCAAGCGGACAATCCTTTCGATTTCTATGGTATTGTATACTAGGGTGTCAACCGCTTCCTCGGTACCGTCTGCTAATGTCTCCCGTTTTTTAGGGCCGAAATATAAACCGCCGGTCAATTCCCGGAAGGTTAGGATATCGACTCCTTTAACTACTTCCGGTTTTAAAGTGGAGGCTTCGACTAATTCGTCATAAACGGTGATGGGCCGAAGGTTGGCGAATAGACCCAATTCTTTACGGAGCGGGAGCAAAGCGGCCCGCTCCGGACGCAGTTCCGGCGGGAGCCGATCCATTTCAGGGCTACCAACTGCACCCAGCAAGATGGCGTCGGATTGTTTGCATATTGCTAAAGTTTGGTGGGGTAAGGGATGACCGTATTTGTGATAGGCGTCTTCGCTCACTAAAGTCTCGGTAAATTCGAATTGATAATCAAATTTAGTAGCAATCAACTTTAGAGTTTCCACGGCTTGAGGGACAATCTCGCGGCCGATCCCATCGCCGGCTAAAACTGCAATTTTAGGCATAAAGAGTTCCTCCTATCAAAAAAGCAAGAGGCATGAGGCGCGAGGCAGGATTCTTGAATGTTCAGCCTTGTTGCCAATTCGTTTATTTTTTGCGATTATTAGCATATCTAGCGGTTTTAGAGAGTCATTCATTTAACAACTCGTTTTTTAACATATTCGATTAACCCGCCGGTATTGATTAGTTCTTGCATAAAAGGAGGAAATGCGGCGGCTTGATATGATTCGTTTCTAGTCAGATTATTGATTTTACCGGTATCAAGCTCTACTTCTACCAGGTCACCTTCGGCTATATTTTGACTGGCTTCGGGTGATTCGAAAATGGGTAATCCGATATTAATCGCATTCCGGTAAAAGATACGGGCAAATGAGGCGGCGATTACACAGGATACTCCGGCGGCCTTAATGGCAATGGGGGCATGTTCCCGGGAACTGCCGCAGCCGAAATTTTTGCCGGCGACGATCAGATCGCCCTCTTTAACCTTACTTACAAAAGCCGGGTCGGCGTCTTCCATGCAATGCTTGGCTAGTTCTTTAGGTTCGCTTGTATTTAAGTATCGGGCCGGGATGATCAGATCCGTATCGACGTCATTCCCAAAACGATAAACTTTTCCTTGCAATCGATTCATCTTACTCCTACCTCCTCGGGTCCGGCTATTTTACCGGCCACCGCTGAAGCGGCAGCCACAGCGGGATTTGCTAAATAGACTTCGCTTTCGGGATGGCCCATTCTTCCGACGAAATTACGGTTGGTGGTGGCGATCGCCCTTTCCCCTTTGGCCAGAATACCCATATGGCCTCCGAGACAGGGGCCACAGGTGGGAGTGGAGATAGCGGCGCCGGCGTCGATGAAGATCTCGAATAAACCTTCACGCATCGCTTGCCGCCAGATCTCTTGAGTGCCTGGGATTACAATCAAACGGACATTGGCGTTGACCTTTTTCCCTTTTAAGACCGAAGCGGCTTGGCGCAAGTCCTCAATTCGGCCGTTAGTACAGGAACCGATGATTGATTGATCGATGGTCACGTCGCCGCACTCTGAAAGGGGTTTGGCGTTTTCCGGAAGATGGGGAAAAGCCACTTGCGGCTCTAACTTGGATACATCCCATTCGTAGACCTTTGCATATTTGGCATCGGGATCGCTGTTGTATACTGTGAAATTCCGTTTAGCCCGGGGTTTTACATACTCCAAAGTCTGCTCATCAACGTGGAAGATACCATTTTTGCCACCGGCTTCGATCGCCATATTAGCCATGGTGAAACGGCCGTCCATTGAAAGGGAGGCGATAGTTTCCCCGGTGAACTCCATTGATTGATAAAGGGCTCCGTCTACTCCGATTTTGCCGATGGTAAAGAGGATTAAATCTTTCCCTCCCACCCAGCGGGGAAGTTTTCCATAATAGATGAATTTGATGCTTTCCGGCACCTTGAACCAGGCTTCGCCGAGAGCCATTCCAGCCGCCATATCGGTGCTTCCGATCCCAGTGGAAAAAGCACCTAAAGCGCCATAAGTGCAGGTGTGAGAATCAGCGCCGATTACCAAATCTCCGGGGAGGACCAAGCCTTTCTCCGGTAGCAGGCAGTGTTCGACGCCCATCTCCCCGATTTCAAAGTAGTTGACGATACCATATTTACGGGCAAATTGGCGTAGCATTTTAGTTTGTTCGGCTGATTTAATGTCTTTATTGGGAGTAAAGTGGTCGGGAACCAAAGCGATTTTATTCGGATCAAACACCCGGTCGATCCCAATCCGTTCAAATTCCTTAATTCCTACGGGAGCAGTGATATCGTTTCCTAATACTAAATCCAATTTGGCATTAATCAATTCTCCAGGAACAACTTTAGTCTTTCCTGCATGAGCTGCGAGAATTTTTTCCGTGATGGTCATACCCATTTTTGATCACCTCGAACTAGTTATATTTTTCAACGTTGAATTTCATGATTTGACTCTACCGAAGTAGATTTATGTCCAATTGCCAGAAACATTGGGATTTCCACTGTAACGCCGGTAGCGCTGTTCACCCGGCAAGTACAGCCTAAATCGGTGATCTTGGGGTCGGAAAAGCCGGCTTCTGTGAGCCAAAGCCGAAGGTCGGCTCTTTCAATCCCTAACCAAAGATCGGATTTTTCTGATTTAGTCCACTTATGATTATGGCGGTCGATATCGGTAATTATTACTTGATTACCGGGCTTTAATACCCGGTACATCTCCTTGATAGCCAAGGCTGGTTCAAGTAAATGATGAATCAGGAGATTAGCATAGACCAGGTCTTGAGACTCATCGGGAAGGGGCAAATCATGAGCGTCCCCTTCAATAAGCTTGATTTTTTTTAGTTCATTTTCAGTAAGACCCTGTCTGGCCACTTCCAACATGGCGGGGGATGAATCAATAGCATTGACGGTTTTAGAGTATTCGGCAAGCTTTTTAGCTAGATAACCGGTCCCGGTTCCGATATCCGCTACAACCGAACCCATCGGAGGAGTAAATCGCGAGGTAAGAATGTCCCGTAAGGCTTCAGCGTAGCAACCTTTACGCATTTCGTCATAAACTGGGGCAACATGGGCAAAATATGCTTTGCCTTCTTCCTCAACAGAAACGTAATCCTGGGAGGAACCTTCGGCCATCCATTTTAACAATGCGGTACGGGAAAAGCGCCATTCGCGCCCGATTTTTCGGGCGGGGATATTTTCCTCCCGCAGTATTTTGAGGAAAGTTTTGCTGCTTACCTGAAAAAGCTGGCTGGCTTCTTCTAAGGAAAGCACTTCTTTTTCATTTTCAGCCATGTATACCAAGTCCTTAAATTTTTTTTTATTATAAAATGGCTGAACCGAAAAGTCAAGGACTTTTTCGCTTAACTTCCTTTAAAATCCCCCATATTCCCTAAAAGTAGGTTTATATACTGCTGAATTGAAAATAAAAAAACCTTCTGCCGCTATTGTCAAACAGGAGGTTTAAACTTATTTTTATAATATTTAAATTTCTTGGGGATTATTAATGGAGGCGTTCGGAATTGCTCCTTTTATTCCTTTAATCATGAACTCCATAGTACAATGGGGGCAAATTACATTTAGACGATGCTCTCTGACAGGAACAATCATAGGGCCTTCACAACGGGGACATACTATGACGACCCGATCACTATAGTTGACAGGGGGAAAATTATTTTCAGGTACCGGTTGCGCCGCAAAATCACTGCTAATAGAATAGCCGCAAGTCACACAGGTAAATACCGTGGCAGGCTTCGTTAATGGCAAAATTGGAATGAAAAAGAATGATAAAAATTGACGGTACTGAACCTCCTGAAAATTACGAATATCGTTGCAATGGGGGCAATGTCGCCTTAAAATGAGATCCTTTACTTTTTTTACGGGGTTGATTCCAATCAATAAAAACATCAATAGCACCTCTTAACAAATAATATAAATATATTTACTAAAGTGGCGGGTAATTCCTTACCTTGGTTCACCAATTTAAGTGTATTAAGACAAACGATATGAGAAAAACCGGGATTAGGTAAAAAAAACCGGGATCGCCCGTCACTTCGTACTCCAAAAACGGTCGCCGCCCGGATTTTTATTTTGAGAAAATCAATTTACCTGCATCTATTTAAAAACACCCCGATTTTACTAAACCCACGCCGCCTTCTTTTTTTAAAAAACCCAAAATCGCGCCAATTGATTTAAGAAAACGGTTTTTTAAAACCGACCGCCTAAAAACCTTTTAAACCCTTTTTAAATCAACGCTTAACCCACCTTTAAACCCACACAAAACAAACAATCAGAACATATGTTTGCGGATCTTTTGAGGATCTACCTAAAAAATGTCAATCCTTTATATATCAACAACTTACAAGATGGTAAAAAATGTCTTTGAGGATCTAAACAAGTGTTCGAGTTTGTTATTTCTCAAAATCCCGGAAAGCCATCCCAAAGTTAACCTTTAGCCATATCTGTTTTTCTATGTCTCCGGTTTGCCATTTGTCCTTTAAATAAGATATCATCGCGGCCAAAGCAGGGTCATTTATTTCTTCCTTGATGGCCTTGATTTCCTGCGGCATGGCGGCCGGCTCCAAGAACTTGTTATATAAATGATAAGCCACTTCTTTTATAGAGTCAATATTCAGATACCAGGTAAGCACGGTGGCGATATCGCCGGGATTTTTTTGGATAGGTAATTCACCATTCATAAGCCATTCTTTGCGGATAAAGAATATATTGCAAAATAAAAAAATAAATGTATCGGATGGTGTTTCTTTATTATTTTCAACACGTGAAATATAAGAAGAACTCACACCTAATTTATCGCCCAATTGTGACTGAGTTAAATTGAATTTATCCCTTATTTCCTTAATTCTTTCCCCAAAATTACTCAATAAAATCCCTCCATATCTTTTACCCTAACTCGGTACGAAATTCGTACCGAGTTTAGTATTAAAAAAAGATTGACAATTCGTAAGCGAAATAATAAAATTTAAGTATACGAATATTTATTCGCAATGAACATTTCGTATGAAATCTATACAAAAGGAGGTGAAACTCATGAACCTAGCATTAGTCCGCAGTGAACAATTCAACGGCGTTACCTGCGACTTTTACCGTGATGAAAATGATATTTGGATGACTCGTGAACAAATTGGAACCGCTTTAGAATACGAAAATCCGGATGATGCAATTTATCGTATTCATAAACGACACCAAGATCGTTTAGATCGTTTTTCAGCACTCGACAGATTGTCGAGTACTGATGGAAAAAGGTATGAAACACGGGTTTATTCCGCCATGGGTGTTTATGAGATCTGCCGCTGGAGCCGCCAACCTAAGGCCGATGCTTTTATGGACTTTGTTTGGAATGTTATAGAAGCGCTCCGCACCGGCCAGTTAGCAAATGATCGGCAGGTGCTTCATCAACTCCAAACAATATCTCAACGCTTAGAGATTCTTGA
Source organism: Bacteroidota bacterium (assembly GCA_050261255.1). Taxonomy (GTDB): domain Bacteria; phylum Bacillota; class UBA4882; order UBA8346; family UBA8346; genus JAAYHS01. The sequence continues at coordinate 5,111 of JBLNDC010000455.1, read as the reverse complement.
AACTAAATTCAATCAAGCACCCATCCAGCTTATCATGCCGACGCCGGTTTTTAAACGTCGCAGCCATCCAAAGCTTAGTAAAGTTTCGCCGGAGATCCGGGAACAAATCGACCGCATGATTGATAATGGAACCACTTATGATGATATCGTCAGCATGCTTAAACAAAAAGGCGTCGATATCAGTCGTAGTTCACTAGGCCGGTATGCCAAGGCATATCAGGAATACAAACAACAACAAGAGTCATTACGCGCTCAAGCTATGATGATGATTCCGCCTTATCACTAATTCTTATTCTTATAAAGAAATCCAATACACGAATTTCGCGAATTACAGTAGTCCCAAGGGTTTAATCCTACTCACCGAATCCGGCTACCTAAATCTTATAGGTGCCCGGATGGGACACGCCTGGCAGCAATCCCCCATCCGAGCAGATACCAGAAAGGAGCATTTATTATGTCGAAACGTAAAAATACCCCTGTTTCCGGTCATCAAGGTATGACCTCGCGCGAAATCCGCGCCCACCTCATTTTAAACGGCGTCAAATGCGTCGATCTTGCCAGACAACTCGGCGTCCATCAAACCGCCGTGACTCTCATTATCACCCGTCGTGAAAACAGCCGTCGCATCCAGGAAGCCGTCGCCAAAGCCATCAATAAGCCTTTTGAAGAAGTTTGGGGTAAAAGAATCGCTTAAACTTTTTTAACTATTTCCCATTATAACCCATTACGGGAGGTGGCGCAATGGCTAAGTCTAGATCAAAAATAGACCAACGGTTGTCTAATCAACTCTCCCTTTTCGACACTGTCGTGTCTACTTATTACGAAACAATAGTCCGGCCCAATAAAGTCGAAGCAGGCAGTATCAACATCGGTAACCAGTTACGCAACTTACTTTCCGAAGGGTTGAAACAATGCCAGCTCTCCCGCTGGGAAGTGGCTGCCAAAATGTCCGAACTGCTGGATGTTGAAATCACCAAAAGCCAACTTGATTCCTGGACTGCCGAAAGCAAGGAGGCCCACCGCTTTCCTGCGGAATACCTACCGGCCTTCTGCCGGGTTACCGGATACCTTGAGCCGCTCCGGCTCATGGCTGAGTTGGTGGGCTGTTACCTCCTGGAAAGCAAGGAGGCGCTCCTGGCCGACCTGGGCAAGATTGACCATATGAAACGCAACTTGACCAAACGTGAAAAAGAGATTCGTGAATTCTTAAATAAAGTGGCAGGTGATTCGTTATGACCGAGCATTGGCTGACTGTTGAAGAAGTCGCTTCATTTTTAAACATAACTAACAGAGTCGTTCGTAAAAACGCCGATGCGGGCAAGTACGGCAATGTTAAATATGAAGAAAACCGCTCCCGCGGTGGCAATGGCGGCAAAATAATATTAATTCCCCTCTCCGGCCTGCCGACTACCGTCCAAATCGCCTATTTCCGCGACCGGGGACAAACCCTTCCGCCCAACCTTGAGGATGACGGTTGGGACCAGGAGCCGCTATGGCGGCGGAATATTGCCGCCGAACGTATCCGCATCATAACCGCCTGGGAGAAGTACCTGGCGTCTCATCCGGGCATCAAGCGCAGTATATTAACCAATGAATTTATCAATGCCTGGATTGCCAGTAACCCGGAAAATAATAACTTTTCCGCCCAAACTCTCTACCGCTGGCGGCAAGATTACCGGACCAATGGCCGGATGGCCTTGATACCCGGCTGGGGTGAAAGCAAAAAAGGAGATTATATCGACCCTCAAGCCTGGGCTTATTTCGACGAAATTTACGGCACTCTTCAAAAGCGAACTATCGGAGATTGTTACCGCGAGCTACAGACCGTCGCCGCTCTTCGGGGTTGGCGGATTCCGAGCCTTCGTACTATCCAAAGGACAGTTAAACGGTATCCGAAAGCATATTGGATTTACCGGCGCGAAGGGGAAAGGCTCTTTGAAGAACAGTGCCTGCCATACATGAGACGTGACCGCGACACAATTCGCGGCGGAGAGGTTTGGGTCGGTGATTGCCACACTTTTGATTTCTTCGCCAAAGGGCCGAACGGGAAACCGGTCCGGCTGATCTTGTCGGGGTGGGTCGATATGCGCTCCGTCAAATGGCTTGGTTGGCATATTGATTATACCGGCGGAACTGATCCCGTGATGGCTGCCTTCGCCAGGGGCGCGCTCGACCCCAATATCGGAATACCTTACATTGCCTATATGGATAATGGCCGTGAGTATGATAATAAACAATTCGCCTATGGCGGCCACCGCAAAAAAACCAAGGATAAGGAAAAATTCGACGAAGCCAGGATACGGTCATTAGTGGTTCAATTGGGCATTGAGACCATTTTCGCAATACCTAAAAACGCCCAGGCGAAGATTATCGAACGTGAATTTAAAGAGGTTGCCCAACGATTTAGCAAGCGTTTTGAAACCTACTGCGGCTCTGACAACAAGGAGCGGCCCGAAGGGCTGAACGAGATTCTGAAAGACCCGTCAAAATTGCCTGACTTGAAAACCGTCCGGGAATTGTTTGATAAATGGATTGTTGTTGAACGCAACCAGCGCCAGTGTCAAGGCCAAGGCCGCAAGAATGAAACCCCCGATCAGGTCTTTGCCCGGACCCGGCTCCCGATCCGGCGCGTACCGGAATCAGTCCTCCGGCTCTGCTTCATGAGGCATACCGAACCGCTTACCGTTAACCAGCAAGGAGTATGGCTTTTTGACTCCTGGTATTATAACGATCTATTGATCGAACACCTTGGGAAGAAATTGATTGCCCGGTACCGTAACGACGATCTTTCCAAAGTCTTTATTTTCACACTAGATGAAAAGTTTCTCTGCGAGGCCGCGATGGATGGCATGTATCATGCCACCAAGGCGACCAAAGAGGACTTTCAAGCCCACAAAGCCATCAAAAAACAGGCTAAGGAACGCATCAAACAAATCCAATCCGGCCTTGATGACCATGGCGGGATCATGTCCTTCCCGGATTATTTGGATGCCAGGGCGCAACAAGCCGCCGCATCAGCTCCACCACCGCCCGAACCGTCCAATGTTGTCGCCATGGTGCCGGTATCCCCTGAACTGAGACAATCAGCTATTGCTGTTCAAAAATTGGTCGTGGGAGGTGATAACCGTCCGACTTACGAGGAACGCCGTGAAGCGGAGCGCGAACGGATGCGCGAAACGATGGAGGCCATCAGAAGAAGTATGTCAATGTCTAAAACTAATAAATAGGAGGTTGTAGCCATGGGAGAAGCAGCACGTTTGTTTTCAAATGAAGAAGTCAGTATTAATAGTTTTGACCCGATTCGCGACCTGATCCGGGAGCATATGGAGACCACCGGTAAAAGCCAGCGGGTAGTCGCCAAGGCCATCGGGGTATCGGACGCAACTTTGTCCGGATTTATCCGGGGATCGTATGCGGGAGACATGCACGAGGTCGCTGGCAAAATCATTAATTATCTCAACCGGCACGAAGCGCGCCAGACTGTGCCTGAAGAACCGCAATTTGTTGAAACCAGTATCGCTAAAGAAGTTTTCACCGTGACCGAATTCGCCCACAATCACAATAAAATCGGGCTGATTTACGGAGACGCCGGAGTCGGCAAGACTTTGGCATTGACTACATATGCCGCCGCCCATCCGGATGTTATCTTTGTCCGGGCGCGGGTGAACCTGAAAAGCGCCAGGGCGATCTTGAATGAAATCGCGGACAAGCTTGGAAAAGTCAATGTTATTGAAGCTTTAACCGGGACCGGCAGGCTGTTGATTATCGATGAGGCTCAGCGGCTCACCTATTCGGCTTTGGAGGCGCTCCGGGACATCCATGATGAATGCGGCATCGGGATTGTCTTTTCAGGCAACAAGGATATCTACGACCGGATGCGCGGCAAGAAAGGCGCTCTCTTCGCGCAGCTATTTTCGCGGGTGGGCATCAGGAGGCATCTTCAATGCCGCGACATCGTAGCAAGAGACATTGATCTGGTATTTTCCCAATACCTGCAGTTGGATAAAAAATGCAAGGATTATCTATATGAAATCGCCACCCATGTCAATGGCGGCGGGCTTAGGCAAGCCAAGGACTTTTACATCATGGGGCTGCACATCGCGCGCGGCCAGGCCAAGGATCTCGATCTTGACTGCCTGTTACGGGCGAAGGAAACCTTATTAGGTCCATATTAAAAAGGGCTTAAAAACTCGGGTCGGCCTTCTTAGCGGACTGCAGACCTGAGCCAAAGCCCTCGGGAATAATCCCTAATTAGATTATACCATAGAAAGCAAATATAGATTATGAAAGGGGCTGAACTCATGAATAATGGTATTATTATCGCTTATCTCGGATGTCTCATAATAGGGATAGCAATAGGAGTTATCATAACTGCCTTGCTACTTCAACCATATACCCAAACCAAAAAGCAGAATGCAACAATGACCGAAGAACGCCGGAATGAACTGGTTGACCGTCTCTGGGATATCATGGACGAATTTGAACTGAATGATAATGAAATCGCCAGTATATTGCGTCAAGGCGATATATACAACGAAAAAACCGCCGCCGCATCCAACCGTATCGCTGAGTTGCTTTTGGAAGAAGACCTCACAGTTGATGAAGGTGTCGAGCTTTTCGATTATTGTTACAATTCTTTGGGTTAGGAGGCAATCGAATGAAACCAAAATATAGCATAAAAGATAAAAGGGGACATCTTTGGGTAGCCTGCTCCGAATGTGTCCGGGGCGGCAACGGGGTTGAACCGACCGAAGAGACTCAATGCGCTACCGGGTTTGATGTCAAGCAAGGTGGAAGTCTTGGCTGCTTCAACGGAAAACTCTTGCCGGTCTATACGGAACCGAAATGAGGTGGCTGTGATGGTAAACTATCCCGGCTCCCTCACTCCCAGCGGCAGACCCTTGAAGAAGTTTCGGCGATCTTGGCTGTGGCTAGCAGGCTCGCTAAAGAAAGGGGCGCAAAAGTCCCAGTTGGTAATATACTTAAAGATTACCACAACGGCAAAATCAGAATCCGCATCATCTAAGGAGGCGATCCGGTGTTACAAATCAGGACATATCCCCGCTTGAACGGGGGCGAAATTCTATCCTTTCTGCCGGGAAACAGCGCCG